>SKYC01000354.1 GCA_007128085.1 Saprospiraceae bacterium
ATTGCAGAAATTTCTTTGGATCGAAAACTTTGGCACCGAGGAGTAAATATAAAATCATGAAAACTTCAAATTACCTTTTATTGATTTCTCTTCTCCTGGCGAGCTATTGGGGGCAAGCTCAGACCGACACCGCCGAAATGACTTTTTTCCCCAATCCCTTTACTTGTGATGCTGTTATTGAATTTGATCTTCCCTCCAACGACACCGTCACACTGGTCGTATACAACAAGTGGGGAACAGAAGTGGCATCCTTTTTCGACCACAGCCCTTTACCCTCAGGTTCTTATAGGATTAACTTATTTGCCGACTCCCTTGCAATAGGCATTTACTTGGTGCGGTTTTCCACTACCGGGAATTCAATCCTGAAAAACATAACCAAAGAGGGGCATTGTGTGGCCACCTCTGTTTTCGAACCGACGACTCCCGAGAAGGAGATTTCCCTGTACCCCAATCCGACCAGTGATTTATTGAATATTCCAATGGACGGTGAAAAAATTATTACAATAACCAATCTCCAGGGAAAAGTAGTCAGAAATATAAGGACCCGCGAAAATACCATTTCCCTTTCCGGCCTGACGAGCGGCCATTATACAGTGAGTATTTTCAATACCAAATATCGACTTATATCCAGCAGCAGGATAGTTTTTATGGAGTGAGGCGGGATTTAAGCCCGACTATCTTATATTTTTCGGTTTATTTTTTTTCCTTATCTTTGGAAGAATATTTTCAAACCAAAAAAAAACAATTCGATGAAATACTTTTTATTGCTACCTGTATTTGCCCTGTTTATGGTTGCATGCGGTGATGCATCCTACGAAACGGAGGAAAACGATTATACCGATGAGGAAGAGACGACTGAAGTTGAGGGAGACGGCATTCACTACGGTGAAAAAATTGATGAGGAAGGACTTATGGACTACGCAGAACTAATGGCCCGATTGGAGGCTCAGGATTCTGTTTTTGCCAAGGTGGTAGCGGAAGTTAGCGATGTGTGTCAGAAAAAAGGCTGCTGGATGAATGTGTATTCTCCCGATGGCTCGGAAATGGACAGCCTTTTTGTCCAGTTTCACGACTACGGCTTTTTTATGCCACTGGAATTGCAGGGCAAAGTGATTATTGACGGCGTGGCGTACCGCGATGTAACCAGTGTGGATGAATTGCGTCACTATGCCGAGGATGCCAATGAGTCCGAAGAAGCCATTGCTGCCATCACGGAACCCAAGGAGCAATTGAAATTTATGGCTACGGGAGTTAAAATACTTCAGTAATTACCCCCGATTAAAAAAAATTGTAAAAAAGCAGTAGTCCTGACACCGGGCTATTGCTTTTTTTATAAATTCCCGGGTGGAGAGTTTTGAGGCAGTACCAAAAAAGTGGGGTCCGGAGAATTGGAGATGATATTTTCGTTCTGTTCCGCCACGACCCCCGGATAATCTCCAGTAAACCTACCGATGTTTTTGATTAACTGAAGATGGAGATGTGGATACCACCCTCCGTTTTCTTCTTTTCCACCCAATTGACAGAATTCCGTACCCCGGGCGATGAATTGCCCAATTTTGAGTCCTTTGATCGAGTCCTTGGACAAGTGGCCGTAGAGACTGAAAAATCGCAACGTTCCTTCCCTGTGCTCCAGGATAATGGTGCCGCCGTAATCCAGTGGTTTGTCGTTGTAGGCATAGCTGTGAACCCTGGAATCCAGGGGCGCAAATACCGGTGTTCCGGCGGGAAGCCAAACATCAACTCCGATATGTAAATTGCGTACATTGGACGGGTTTTTTACATAGTGATCTGCCGTGTAAATTCCCCTTTTTTCCATATATCCTCCGTAGGCGCAGTACTTTCCGTTTTCATCCACTTTGCGAATCCACTCCCCCATACTGTAATAGGGGTCGTTAATAAAATCGCCGGTCGATTCAGCGGATAAATCCAGTTGGCGGTATCGCTCCGGGGGTATAGTTGTACCCATGACTGGAAATGGTTTCATGGTTTAAATTTTTTGGTTGTTTTTAAATCACCACAGAGCACACGGAGAAATCACAGAGCATTGAATAAAGGGTTTATCCTCTATGCCCTTTCTCTCCACCAATAAATTGGGGACACCTGTGCTCTCTGTTCCTCAGTGGTGAGTCATTCTTTGTAAATAAGGCAAACAAATAAGATCACAGAGGTCGCAGACCCCTGTCAATTAATTGATGTTTTAGGGATTGGGGCGGGACAGGCACGCCCTCAGTAGAATAGCATTTAGCTACATAACCTTCCGGTGCACCTTTGTATCAGACCATCAATCACTCGTCCAATCACCGTCTTGCCTTGATTAATACCACAAAGATACTGATTCAAAGCAAAATTCAATATCCGAATGGCTGAGTTCTCAATAATCGACAGGGAAATTACTTTGCCAAAGAGCGCTGAATTTCCTATATTTGCACACGCGAAAAAAAACAGATAGAGAATGAATATCCAAGCCAACGATCCCAAAATTACCTCCTGGGTAACCGTATCCAAAGATTCAGATTTTCCCATTCAAAATATACCTTTTGGCATTGCCATGCCTCCGGAAAAGGGTCCACGGGTCGCGACCATCATAGGCGATCAGGTAGTGGACTTGCTGACCGCTTACGACCTGGGTCTGTTTGAGGGAGTTGCCATAAAAAGAGAAGTGCTGGCCGAGCGATACATCAACGATTTGATGGCCCTTGGGAAGAATGCATGCCGTGCCGTGAGAAACCGCATATCTGTATTTATGCGTTCAGACGATACACTGGGAGCCAAAAGCCACGCAGACAGGTTGCTGCACAAGGTGTCCGACTGTGAATTGCTTCTCCCGGTAAAAGTGGGAGACTATACCGACTTTTACTCCAGTAAAGAACACGCGACCAATGTGGGTACCATGTTCAGAGATCCGGAAAATGCACTGCTGCCCAATTGGAAGCACCTGCCCGTGGGATACCACGGAAGGGCGTCCTCGATCGTTGTTTCGGGAACACCTGTTCACAGGCCTGTTGGACAAACCATGCCACCGGATGCCGATCAACCCGTTTTTGGCCCCTGTAAATTGATGGACTTTGAGCTTGAAATGGGTTTTGTGGTAGGAAAAGACAGCAAGCTGGGCCACCGCATTTCCACGGAGGATGCCGAAGATTATATTTTTGGCATGGTGCTGTTCAATGATTGGTCTGCCAGAGACATACAAAAGTGGGAATACGTCCCGCTGGGGCCTTTTCTCGCCAAGAGTTTTGCATCGACCATCTCTCCGTGGGTCGTCACCCTGGATGCCCTCGAACCATTTAGAACCAAAGGACCGGAGCAAGATCCGGAAGTACTTCCCTATCTCAAATACAAGGGAGAAAAAAACTACGACCTCGAGCTTGAAGTGACCATACGAACAGAGGGGGGTAAGGAAAAAACCGTTTGCAACTCCAATTTTAAATACATGTACTGGAATATGTGTCAACAACTGGCGCATCACACAGTCAATGGTTGCAATTTTAAGGTGGGTGATATGTGTGCTTCTGGAACCATCAGCGGGAAGTCGCGCGACAGCTTCGGATCCATGCTGGAACTCAGCTGGAAGGGAACCCGACCCATTGAAATGCCGGACGGAACGGAAAGAAAATTTTTGAAAGACGGTGACACCGTATTGCTGAGGGGGTTTGGAAAAGGGGAAAATGGTTATCGGATAGGATTTGGTGAAGCTGCGGGAAAAGTATTGCCCGCCGTTTTACCCGAAGAATAAATATATAATGAGAGTAAAAGCCTGTTGTTTTTGTTTCGCAATTTTCGCCCTGCTCGCCTTTCGACCGCAGAGCAGCGACCTCAGTCCGGCTGAACAGTATGTTAAGAACCACCTGAGTTTCGCCATCACAGAGATGGAGGAGTTCGGGATTCCCGTCAGTATCAAACTGGCTCAGGGAATTCTGGAATCGGCCAACGGCAGCAGCGACCTCGCAATGGGCAGCAACAATCACTTTGGAATCAAATGCAAAAACTATTGGTTCGGACCGGTCTATTTTCATCCCGATGACGATTACGACGAAAAAGGGCATTTGATCGATTCCTGCTTTCGGGTCTATCGTTCAGTAAAAGACTCGTACAGAGATCACTCCATTTTTCTTCGCTATTCAGCCCATTACCATCCTCTGTTTGAATTGAACCCTCTCGATTACCGCTCCTGGGCGCGCCAGTTGCAGCGAATTGGTTACGCCACTCATCCGCGTTACGCCGAAAATCTGATAGCAATTATCGAGCGGTACGAATTGTACAAATTCGACCAGATGGTGGCACTGGGTGAGTAAGTCTGAATCGGGGGTCGGATTTAGTCGATATAGGGATCAAAATCGTCATCACCTGCCATGGCTACTCCTATGGGTTTTAGACGGTGTAAAACCCGGATGGTATGACCCTGATGGTGAAGCACTTCCTCCAAGGATTTATAGCATTCCGGACTTTCATCGGCACCTCCGCCGCGCAACTCAACCCCCATTTTTTTGGCTTTCTCCCGCGTTTCGTTGAAGTCGACCAGACCGGGAGCCACCACCCTTGGACGCTTTTTACCGTCTCTGCCTCTTTTCCACTTTACCTTTCCCCTGGCCTTTGTGCGAGACATCACCCGGCCGGCGCCGTGTACGGTCGAGCGCAGCCCTTTTTCAGATTCTTCGGAGTCCACCCCCTCTACGACCACTGAGGTGTCGAACATATTGGAGCCGATGAATCCCTTTTGACCCGGGAAAGCGGGCGTACAACCTTTTCTCACTACCCAGTAATCCCGGTCGAAGTGTTCTTCCCGCCAGGCAAAATTGTGGTGGTTGTGTACGACATAATTCACCCTGCATTGGAGTATGTCACAGACCGTATCCACCACCATGTCCCGACCCGCGTAGGCGTATTTTCCCGCCAGTTGCATGGCCTGTATGTAATCCTGTCCCATCTCGCTGTCGATGGAGAACAGAATGGGCTTGGAGTTCATGGCGGTATTTTTGGGCCGGTCATCGAAGCGGAGGCCCTGAGAGAGGGCGATAAACCCGGTGGTTATTTTGTGCCCAAATCCGCGCGAACCGAAGTGCACGCCTATCCATAGGTAGCCCTCCTCGTCTTCGAAGAGATCCACAAAATGATTGCCTGCACCGACGGTGCCCAGTTGCTTTCTCGCTGTCTCCAGCAAGGTGCTCTTGTACTTGCCGGGCATGCAAATCTGCAGGGAGGGGAGTTCGTCCAAAACCTCGTGCTCGGGCTTGATGGGATTGGGTTTGCCGATTCCGAAACCGATTCGCCTTACGATTTCGTCCATTACTTCGGGCAGATCGATGTCCCGTGCGAGAATATCTGTTCTGACTGCCTTGTTGCCGCAGGCAATGTCAAACCCCACCCCACTCAGTGAAATATGGTCGGGATAAGCCACAGCCCCGCCGATGGGGTGTCCGTAGCCGTAATGCGCGTCCGCGGTGAGTACGCCCAGGCTGTCTTCCGTTAGACAATTGAGCAATTGTTCAACGCTTTGGTCGTCTATCAATTCTCTTCCGAATATTTTCAGTGGTTGGGGCATTTTTTTTGGATGTCGGTTTAGTTACAGATATAAAACTGCGGGCTCGTTTTTGTTTAGAAAAACCCACAGTGAAGTTGGTTGGCAACCCATTCGGGTTAAATGCGGTCCTTGATTCCAAAACTTGAGGTGTCGCGGTCCCCACTGGCAATCGCATGATTTTTTCCACGATTTTTTTTAAATAGCATTAATAAAATTGTGAAATAGCTGGAAAATTTGTATATTTGCGGAAAGACTACTTTCTTAATTGGATTTGAATGTCCCTTTTTGATAGAAATAGTCCTGATAGAAACCCTAAAATGCATGTTTAAAAGCTTCACAAAAAAGTGTTCCAGACAGTTTTAGGTTTGTTAAAAAAAGAGATATGAGGCGTTAAAAATAAATTGGGTTAGCGCCCTTAACCGCGATTTAAAACTTGAACTATGAAGAACGTATTCATTATTTTGTTTAGCCTATTGGTTTCGAGTCAGGCCATGAGCCAGGACTATGAAAGTATTTTTGGGACGCAGTCCACACAATGGAATATCACTTTTGGTAATTTGTGGGGTTTTGGAACAACAGAACATAATGTCGTTGGTGATACGACGATCAATAACTTGACTTATAAGATTGTAAATGGTTATGATGGACCGGAGGAAATTATCGGCTACTTAAGGGAAAATGCATCCCACTCAAAGGTTTGGTATAGAAACAATTATAGTCCAGATGAGATTTTGATAATGGATTTAGACCTGGATGTTGGTGACTCTATGTTTATAAGCGGGGTCTGGAATTCCGACCATCAGTATTATTATGTGGATTCTGTCTATGTTAAGGATGGTAGAAAACACCTCAGGTTTGATTTAGAAGTTCACTTTTTGGACAATGAAAAATTTACTGTGATTGAAGGTATTACCAGCAACCTGGGTTTTAGATACCAGGATAGCGACTATATAAACAGCTTCCCGACCATTCTTTTATGTTCTTACAAAAATGGGAATCAGGTTTATGGAACGGACGAATGCATCATTTCAGCCATTGAGGAACACTCCTCTGAGGCCATTGAAATATATCCCAATCCTGTCCGCGATGCATTGACCATTGATTATAAAGGAAGCCGGGGAGTGCTTTTTGTTACCATCTACGATTTAAGCGGCAAAAACATGCTTTCCGCCGAAATCAATACCTCGGAGAACAATGTCATCGATTTGGAAAAACTGAATGCCGGATTTTATTTAATCCATGTCCGCGATAAATTCGGGAATTTAAATCATACCGCCAGGGTGGTGAAAAGCGAATAGGGGCTGCTTGAATTATACATAAATGGGTGTTAAACAAATTACTTCCATTACCAGTAGTTCTACAAAATTTTGAAAAGCCTCATTCGTTATTTGAATAATTCACGATACTTATTTCAATTTGGCTAAAGTTTTTGATATTTAAAAATTTATTTAAATTAATTCAATAAAAACAACTCCCTCTTATCATGCTCCAATACGTCCTTCTTTTCGCCACTTTGTCTTTTACATTTTCAGAAAAAGAACCCTACGACCTCGAAGCTTACAATTCGGCTCTCCAATTGGCGGAGAGTTATCTGATCGATGAGCAGTTTTGCAATGCAGCCGAAGTGTATCAGACAATGAGTGCGGACTTTGATCTGTGGAGTGACGATCGGCTCAATGCCCTTCTTTGTGCGCTGGAATGCGGGGATGAAAAACGGATTGATTATTTTGTACAGTCACTGTTGGACAGAGGAGCAACGGAAGACTTTTTCAAGGTAGTTTTAAGTGAGTACGATTATTTTAAAAAGGACAACCGGATAAGTAAATTCAACCTGGATTCCCGTGAACTGCGTTCAAATGATTTGGTTTCTTCTTTTATCAAAATAAACTTCGCAGATTTCCAAGAAAAGGGACGGACATTGAAAGAGGTGAATGCACACAACTACACCCTCTTAATGGAATTGATTGAAAACGGGAACTTTCCGACAGAAGAGTATTTTAGCTTTTCAACCTACAGATCGGAGGAGGGGATCAACACTTTTGAATTTAATCACATTCTTCAGAGGCTGGTAGAGGAAAAACCGTCTGAATTTGGCAAGCTTC
>SKYC01000194.1 GCA_007128085.1 Saprospiraceae bacterium
GGAGTTAGTAATCACCGAAATAAACTGTGATTCTACATTGAGTACTTACCTGGTGGAATTTACAACCGAAGCGGATCAAGTAGATATAAGTTCAGGGGTATTGAGTAATTTAGGGGGTGGAGATTTTCTGGTCACGGAGGTAGAAGTGGGTGAAGACCTGGTGATAGATCTGGTTGACAACAACACCTCCTGTGCTTCGGAAATCACCATCGAATCTCCCGATTGTGACTGCCCTTTTATTGGACCACCCACTTCAGGTGGTGATCTGGAAATTTGTGAGGGGGCGGATTTCCCTCTGCTTACGGCAACCACGGGTCCTGACCTAGAGATCAATTGGTACGACCAACCTTCGGGTGGGATCCTTCTCGAAGAAAACAACGACAGTTATTTGCCCTCTTCAGCGGGTACGTATTACGCTGAAGCGGTCGACCCTATGACGGATTGCACATCCACCCAAAGAACAGCCATAACACTGACAGTTTTAGAAAATCCATCTACAGAATTGATTTCAGTTGAATGCGCTCCCGATCTGGAGAGTTACGATGTGGTAATTGAGACCGACGGGGATGAAGTAACTGCCAATGCGGGTACCATTTCATTGATCTCAGCAGGAGTTTATGAGATTGGTGAAATTCCCGTCGATACAGATCTGGAAATTGAAATTGTGGATTCCTCCACGGGTTGTATCACAGAATTTAGCCTGGATGCGCCCGATTGTGATTGTCCCTCCATCGATCCACCGGTATCTGACGGAAATGTTGAAATATGCGAAGGGGATCCGATTCCTTTTTTAAGTGTTACAGTCCCGTCGGGTTATTTGGCCAATTGGTACGACAGTCCTTCCGGAGGGATATTGTTGGCCGAAAAGGTGCTCAATTTTGAACCACAGGAATCCGGATTTTACTACGCCTCGACCGTGGATCCCGATTCTGATTGTGAATCTGCAGTGAGAACAGAAATTATTTTTGTGATGAATAGCCTTCCCGTATATTCAGTATTGGAGCAGGAGTGCAGTGCAGATGGCGAGTTTTACGCAATTCTCTTAGATAGCGACGCCACAGAAATGCTCAGTTCTTTAGGGGTCGTCATCGATCTCGGTGGGGGAGAGTTTCAGGTTTTAGACATACCCATTGAAAACGATGTAGTGGTTACTTTGATCAATCAGTTTACGGAATGTGAGCAGGAGGATACGGTTCCCTATACTGCAAATTGCGCCGCATTGGGATGTGAGGATTTGCCACCACCAGAGGTTGTGGGTGAAAATGAGTTTGAAATTTGTGAGAATGAGGAAATGCCTGTCTTTGAAGTTGAAACAGAAGCGGGTTTAGCTGTTAATTGGTACGATTTAGAAGAGGGGGGAGATCCCTTATTGGAAAACAGTCATATTTTTGAGCCTTTGGAATCGGGTAACTATTATGCAGAGGCAGTGGATACAGTGGAAAATTGCATTTCTGATGAACGCACCTTGTTTTCTCTTGTCGTTCACGAATTGCCGGAACTACTGGCCATTTCTTTCGACTGTGATGAAGATTCAGATTCTTATTCCGTTGACCTTCTCACCGGAGCCGACCGCGTTTTGTCTCCACTTGGGATCGCAATACCGGGAGGGGACTCAACCTGGCAGATGAGTGGTATTCCGAATGACAGTGCATTGGTACTTTTTCTCATTAATCCGGATCTGATAGGGGGTTGTTCAGACACCCTTACATTCGATGCTCCCAATTGCGATTGTCCCGAACTTGAGGCACCACTTTTGACGGAGAGTTATTCGGTATGCGATGGGGAGGAGGATTTTCCCGAATTGATGGTCGAAGTAGAGGAGGGGTTGACTGTCAATTGGTACGACCAACCCTCCGGAGGCGAATTGCTGCAATCTAACAGCAGTGTCTACCAGCCGGAAAACTCCGGTCCGTTTTACGCAGAGACCGTGGACACCACCAACGCCTGTGTGTCTGGAAATCGCACCTTGGTTGAAATCGAAATTATTCCCTTGCCAATGGTTGAGTTTGTAACCAGTGACTGCGATGATGATCAGGATTTTTACTCTGCGGTATTTACTACGGATGGCAATCCCGCCAATTTCTGGTTTTTGGCAGGGGGCTCGGGTATGGTTGTTCCTCAACCCGATGGTACGATCATTGTTACGGATGTACCTATTGGTAGCAATGTAACCTTAATTGTAGATAACACAGCCACCGGTTGCCGCACCGAAATCCTAATCCTGTCTCCTGATTGTGGTTGCCCTGAATTGGATCCCATTCCCGATGTGGAAGCATGTACTTTTTATGTTTTACCTCCCATCAGTGGAACAGATCTGGACGGAAGTGAAGCCTATTACGGAGAAGCAGGAGGTGAGGGTGTTAGTTATTCAGCGGGCGATACCGTTTTTCAGTCGGGGACGTACTATGTTTATATTGCTGAGGGACATTGTGAAGTGGAAGAATCCTTTGAAATTTTGATTTTGGATCCTCCCGAGTGGGATCCCATTCCCGACTTAACAAGCTGCAGATTTTTGTCGGTTGCGGATATCGGATTTTCCGGTAGCGGAATTGTTCCTGATCAGGTAGTTATATTTGAGGAATCGGGGGCAACCGGATTCTCTTATACCTGGCCGGATACTTTGTTTGAAAGTGGAATTTACTACGCTCGCATGGAATTGGGTGAGTGTTTTGATGAGGTTTCTTTTGAAGTGGAATTGGTAGATGCTCCCTCATTTGTCCTGGACAGCGTGGTTTGTTCCGACGATCTGTTGAGTTATTCGGTGTATTTCACATCCGATGCCTTCGACCTCAACGCATCACAGGGAGTAATCTCGGTTCTCGATGCGGAGAGTTTTGTTGTGACCAATGTGCCTGTGGGGAATTCCTTGGTTCTGGAGTTGATAGATGAAGGTGAATTTTGCAGCGAAACCATAGAAATAGAAGCGCCGATATGCGAATGCCCGCAAGTTGAAAATACATTCGAACCTCTGGAAGTTTTTTATTGTGAAGGGGAACTGATACCCCTGGTAGAGATCGACACTGAAGAGGGATTCAGCCTGAATTGGTACGATGCTCCGGAGGGAGAAATAGCCATTGCTGAAAATCAAACTTCTTTTCAACCCCCCTCTGATGGATCCTATTATTTTGAGGTGGTGTTAGAGGGGACGGACTGTGCCTCTGATGAGAGAACCCTGGTCGAAATACGTGAACACCCACTTCCGGAATTGGAGGAGCTCGAGGTAATTTGCTCCGGTGAGGATTTTGTTGAAGTTGTTTTTCTCATTTCCGCTGAAGATGTGGAAATTACAGGGGGGGATTTCTCCTTGAGTGGAGATACGCTGCGTATATTTGGGCTGGAAACAGAGGCGACGGTGATGATCGTACTCGAAAACGAACACTGCAGTCAGATTTTTGAGTGGACACTGGAAGCAGATCTCTGTGAATGTGATCCCATCGTGAATATTCAGCTCGGTCACCCTGCCTGTCCGGAAGTTGAAAACGGATATATAGAGATATTTGAAAGTATCGAACCGTCACTGCCCTTTGCCGTTGAGCTCAACGGATCTTTTGTCGATACGGCGTATCAGCTTCCATTTTTTATTGAAGACTTACCCGCGGGAACTTACGAGCTTTCCGTAAGTGGTAGTGGGTGTACCTACAGTGAAACCCTGCTGTTGGAAAACCAACTCATTCCGTTCGCAGAAATTGAGGTGGTCGATACCCTTGTACTTGAGGGAAGTCAAGTGGACCTCTTGATCAACACCAATCTCGACCCGATAGCTGTTATTTGGGAGCCATCGGATTTAACCGATTGTACCGATTGCGATGAGATATCCATTGTCCCAACAGACGGACAAACCGTATGGGTGAGTGTAGTTGACCAGTTCGGTTGCAGTGCTACGGCAGAAGTCAGTTTTTCCACTTTTACCGAAATAGTTTTTTATCTGCCCAATGCATTCAGTCCCAATGAGGATGGCATAAACGACACCTTCAAACCGTATTTCCCACCCGATTTCAGAGGTAGCGTAATCGATTTTCAAATTTATAACCGATGGGGTGATCGCGTATTTCATCGATCCAACTTATCAGCCGACGATGAATTGCTCGAATGGGACGGAAGGTTTAATGGCGACCTATTAAATCCCGGAATTTTTATCTACTACATTGAAGTAGCCGATGAAAGTGGTGAAACGGATTTTCGATCCGGGGAGGTTCAGCTGGTCAGGTAGGCGATACCATTTAATGATATTCACCCTGCGAATGCACAACCGGAGGCTGAACAAATTTTTCCCATTTCGGTTATCAAGCATATGTTAAAAATTGCTTTTTCTCCCGTTTATAAATACGAACTCCCAGAGGGACATCGGTTCCCAATGGAAAAATACGATTTACTGCCCGAGCAGTTGATGTATGAGGGTACGGTGACCCGTGATAATTTTTTTGAGCCGAAAACACTTTCTAAAAGCCAGGTTCTCCTCACCCATCGACCAGACTATTTCAGTAAACTTGAAAACAATAACCTGAGTCCCAAAGAACAACGCAGAATTGGCTTTCCAATGTCCGAACGCCTATTCAGGCGCGGTTTGGTGATTTCAGGAGGCACGCTGGACTGTGCTTTTTTTGCCATGAAATACGGGATAGCCATGAATATAGCCGGCGGGACGCATCACGCATACCCGGACAGGGGAGAGGGCTTTTGCGTATTGAACGACATCGCCATTGCCTCCGGGGTTTTGCTCGATAAGGGAATTGTAAAGAAGGTTTTAATTGTAGATCTCGACGTTCATCAGGGAAATGGAAATGCCTTTATTTTCTTCGGAGATCCCAGGGTTTTTACATTCAGTATGCATGGAGAGAGAAACTACCCCTTGAGAAAAGAAAAGTCCGACCTGGATATCGGTTTGCCGGATGGAACCTCTGACCGGGATTACCTCCGGATACTCAAAAATAAACTCCCCGCCTTATTCGATGAAGTACAACCTGACCTCGTTTTTTACCAGGCTGGTGTCGATATATTGGAAAGCGATAAACTCGGAAGACTCAAAGTTTCAAAAGCCGGAGTGTTGAAAAGGGATGAATTTGTTTTTGAATGTTGCAAAAAAAATGACATTCCCGTGGTCGTGAGTATGGGAGGTGGTTACCCACATCGCTTACACGATCTCATCGATGCGCACGCCAATACGTACAGAGCAGCGGTCTCAGCTTACTTTTAAAAAGAATGGGTATCTCTTTTTATTTTTTCCTTATATTGGGCCTTGGTGATTCCCTTCATTTAGCCACCAATTAAAACGGTTTTTGATTGCATAGTCTAATGAAAAAATTCAGTAATTATTCATTCTTTGACCTTACAGTTTATTGATAAATACCATACTCAGTGAAAGATAAATCATTTGCAGAAGTTATTCTCCCCCTTCCTCTCCGGGGAACTTTTACCTATGCCGTTCCGGACAGTTTGAAACAGGGTGTGGAGAAAGGATGCAGGGTAGAAGTCCAATTTGGAAGGAAGCGGATATACTCCGGGCTTGTTCATTCTTTTCACGGCAATGAACCCCAGGATATTAAGGTTAAAGAAATTATTGATTTAATAGATGAGAGACCTGTGGTCAGTGAGTCCCACATTCAGTTTTGGACCTGGATTGCCAAATATTACGCCTGTTCTCTGGGAGAAGTTATGAATGCGGCCTTTCCTTCGGCCATGAAGCTCAATAGTCAATCCAGTCTAGTCCCCGGTTTTGCTTGTTTTGAAGAGCACAATGATTTAAGTGATGATGAATATTTACTGTGGGAGGCCCTGCAGGACAATCGGGAAATTCAACTGGATACAGCCAGGAGTATTTTGGGTAAGAAAAACATTGCCAGGTCTTTGGAGACTTTGATCTACAAGGGGATAGCTGAGTTGAAAGAGGAGTTGGAACAAAAGTTTAAACCGGCCAGGTTGGTTCACATTAAGCTCAGGGAAGAATTTTTAAAAAATCCCGATAAGGCACTTGAGTTGACTGTCCGATCAGAATTTCAGACCAATGCACTATTGACTATTTTTCAAAAAAAGGGCCTGGCGGTACCGAAGACCGAATTACTGTCTTTGCCTGCCGTAAAGGAACACGCCATTCAAGGACTTATAAAAAAAGGAATTGTAGAGTCATTTGAAAAAGAGGTGAGCCGACTTAAAAAAGAGAACACCGACTACACTGAGGGTTATCGGTTGTCAGATCACCAGCTCAAAGCTCTGGGAGAAATAGAAGAGCAGTGGAGCAGTAAAAGAGTTGTCCTTTTGCACGGTGTGACCGGGAGCGGAAAAACACTGTTGTACAAAGAGTTTATAGAAAAGACGATTGAATCGGGAGGGCAGGTGTTGTTTTTACTTCCGGAAATTGCTCTGACTTCACAGGTGGTGAGGAGACTTGAAAAAATGCTGGATGCTCCTGTTTATCTTTACCACTCCAGAGAAAATATTCAAAAAAGAACTGAGGTGTGGAAAGCCGCTGCGGGCAATGCTCGTATCATTATGGGAGCCAGGTCTTCTGTGTTTTTGCCATTTCACAACCTCCGGTTGGTAATTGTTGACGAGGAACACGACCCCTCCTACAAACAACATCAACCCGCACCTTTGTACAATGGGAAAGATGCTGCTGTGTATCTGGCTCATTTGACAAATGCCCGGGTTTTGCTCGGTACTGCAACACCATCACTGGAGAGTTTTTACAATGCGAAGAATAACAAATACGGGTACGTAAAGTTGGACGTGCGATATGGGGAAGCCAGTCTGCCGGAAATTGAGTTGATCGATATCAAACATTGTACAAAAAAGAAAAAAATGAAAGGCCCCTTCTCTGACTATCTGCTTGAAACCATTGAAGAGATGTGGCAGACGGAACGACAGGTCATATTGTTTCAAAACAGAAGGGGCTTTGCTCCTGTAGTGCAATGTGAGAACTGTTCTTTTGTATTTGAGTGTCATCAATGCGATGTCTCCCTGACCTATCACAAGCGATTTCACGAAATGAAGTGCCACCATTGCAGTTATACCTCAAAATTACCGAAGGAATGTCCGGCATGTGGGTCAGGAAGATTGGGACTGTTGGGTATTGGTACCGAGAAAGTGGAAGAAGAAATTCAACTTCTTTTACCCGGAATAAAGACGGCAAGACTGGATTCAGATACCGCCCGCTCCAGGAAAAACCTCCAAAAAATCATTTATGAATTTGAGAATGGACTGATCGATGTGCTGATAGGTACCCAAATGGTTACCAAAGGCCTGGACTTTGACAATGTCGGCCTCGTGGGAATCCTGGATGCAGACCGCATTTTGAATTTTCCCGATTTTAGATCGGCTGAAAGGGGCTTTCAACTCATGACGCAAGTAAGTGGACGGGCAGGACGAACCGATCATAAGGGAAAAGTCATTATTCAGTCCTCCAATACCAGCCATCCCGTTTTACTGGATGTGCTGAATTTTAACTACAAAAAATTTTACCATCGGGAATTGAGTGAGAGAGGCAAATATCACTATCCACCCATTTACAGAAATTTCGTACTCGAGCTGAAGCACAAAGACCTCAATACGGTCTGGAAGGCCAGCAGAATGTTGAAAAACCGAC
>SKYC01000143.1 GCA_007128085.1 Saprospiraceae bacterium
CTGCTAACTCAGACCTCCATCGAAATGGAGGAACCCAACGATGATCCCTATTTGACAAGTGCAAAAGGAGAGTTGAAAAACATTCCACAGCTGCGGCCCAATTCCAGTATTTTATGGTTTATCCCGAAGGAGAGGAGTTACCTCCGAATCCAGCAAAAGCAGGATACCACCGCCTGGAACAGATTTATACTGAGAAATTTTGCCGAAGAACCCGCTTTTTACGACAGTTTAAAAATTGCCAATGCCGAGCGAGCCTTTGAAAGACACATGAGAAGCAGAGGGTATTTCAATGCCCGCGTTGACCACGAGGTGGAGTTTAAAAGATACAAGGCAAAGGTTAAATACCGGGTGACCCCCGGGCGGCTCTTCTTGTCTGATACACTACAGTACACAACCGAAGATACGGAGGGAAAGGATCTTCTATTGAAGCACAAAAACGAAAGTATATTCCGTCAAAGCGTACCCATCAGCCGGGAGAACTACGAAAAAGAATCCCGCAGGATTACCCGACTACTCCGCAACAATGGATACTATGAATTTTACTCCAATTACATCAGCAATATCCAATTGGGAGATACTTCCAGGTCACTGATCAATGTTTCCATCAATATTGCACCGCCGAGACCGGACTCCATTCACAGAAAATACACGGTGCGCGATATCCGGGTTTTCCCCGATCACAATCCTTTTGCCGAGGGATCGCCCTCCTTTTACGATGAGGTCAATGGCATTTCTTATTATTTCAGGGACGAACCGAGAATAAAGCTGTCCCGGATAGAGAACAATATATTTTTTTCACCGGGCGATCTCTACAAATCGGATCAATACGACCGTACCATTCGGCAACTGGGCAACCTATCCTACTACCGCTTCCCCTCCATTATTATCAATCCGGACACAACTGACGGGGGGTATCATCTCGATTACGAGTTGCTGTTGAGACCCAACAACCAGATTGTGGATTCCCGAACCTATGAACTGTCCTTCTCCCGGGTGCAAAACGTCACTTCTCTGTTGGGCTTTTCCTTCTCCAACACCCTGGAAAACAGGAATGTATTCGGTGGTTCAGAACGCCTGCTTGTCAATTTTGAAGCGGGTTTAGAAATCGCTTTGAGAAGCATCTCTACCGGGAACTCCTTCAACATCCGTCTCGGAGCCGATCTCATTTCACCAAAATTTGAAGATTACACGGGAATGTTTCGGGTGGCCAACTTTTTGAGAGTCGGTGATCGCCGTCTACTCGGCAATGATTTTTTCAATCAGATAAAGACGGAAGGGGACGTCAATCTAAACGTAAATCTCGGGGTATCTCAATACCAACACTTCTACAGTTATACTTTTTTCAACACCAGCTACGGAATCAGTCTCCAACGCACGCCGAACAAGTTCTACGACATAACAATGCTGGGTATCAATTACTGGAGTCCGAGACAATTGAGCGATTTCGACAATCTGATCGGGGAGGACATTCTGTTCAGAAGGCGATTCAACAAACGCCTGATCACGGGGTTTCTCTTCAAGGAACTCACCTTCCGATACGAGACCCGCCCCAATCGTTTCGGGGAATCTTATTCAGCGCTGTTTAATTTTGAATTGTCCGGACACGAAATCGGGCTCATCAACAGTATTTCCAGATTGTTAAGCGGCGACAAGTTGATCGACGAGATAAAAATCGGATCCGACAATATCTCTTTTGCCAAGTACGTCAAAACAGACATTGATGCCCGGTATACCAAAGCTTATTCTCAGGGAAGATCTTTAGCTCTGAGAGGGTTTGTGGGTATGGCGCTCCCCCTCAGTGAAACCTCCAACATACCCTATATTAAGCAGTACTTTGCCGGTGGCGCCTATTCCGTGCGGGCGTGGCAACTCAGAGAGTTGGGCCCCGGATCGCTGCGCGACACTCTTGCCGATGATCGGAACTTATTGTTTTACCAGGCCGGAGATTTCCGCCTGGAATTCAATGCGGAATACCGTTTCGACCTTATATGGGTGTTGGAGGGTGCTGCATTTGTGGATGTAGGTAATGTCTGGAATCTAGACGGAGACGCGGGGAGGGAGACCCGATTGAAGTGGGATTTTTACAAAGAATTTGCGATTGGAGCCGGTGTCGGCCTGCGATTTAATTTCGATTTTTTTATCGCTCGATTTGACTTTGCCTATAAAGTTAAAACCCCCTACAAAGATCCCATTACCAACTCTTACTGGGCCATAAGAAGTCCCTCAGACCTAAAACTGCGTAATGTCTCTGTAAACTTCGCCATCGGGTATCCCTTTTAGCCGGGACTGGGAAAAAACTATTACGCCCCCTTTCAATGATTTTCCTCACTTAGGCTCAATCACCTCCTGAGCCCGATATTGGTATGGCGTTTTTCCGGTTTGTTGACATGAATATAGGCCGCATCTTCCATGGCATGGCAGGAATTACACTGAAGGGTAAATAATTCAAAGGCCTCATCGAATACTCTTTTGTCCTCACTTTGAATAGCCGATACCATTTCCGGCATAACTACCTCCATAAAGTGCTCCCCGGATGCCTTGCGTCCGGGACGTCTCTGAAAACCATCTTCAAGAGCTTCTTCCATCTCTTCCAGCTGATAGGCAGCATAATCCCAGTTTTCATCTTCTCCTGCCCAGAACAATTCGACATATCTGTAATTCACCTCCATCATGGCTCTGGCAAAACCTCCAAAATGGTTGGTGACTGTTTCAAATTTTTCATCTGTGGTACCACTCAGCCAGCCATCCCGGCCAACAGAGGTGATATCCTCCGATGAATCGCCCTCTCCCGGGGCACAATTGACCATTAATAAACTCATCAAGACAATGGTGAGAAAGGATACTCCTGCAATTTTCATTTTTAAAGTTTTTTTTAATGTGGTGCATTAATTCCAAGGTGCACTATTTTCCTGCACCCCCCACTAAAAATGGGATTTAAATAGAAAGCAACGTAAGTTAACAATTGTTTCTAAATCACCCACCAAAATCAAGCGCAATTAAAAAAAAAATTTCTTTCATTCAATTGGGGCAGAAATCAATAAGCAGGATTACGATCCGTAAAACTTTTCGTAGTATTTCTTGTAAGCACCCGAAGTCACCCTATTCAACCAATCCTGATTATTTAAATACCAATTGACCGTAGACCTCAAACCTTCGGTGGCCGAAGTCGCCGGAGCCCAACCCAGTGTTTTCTTAATTTTTCCGGCATCGATGGCGTACCGTCTGTCGTGCCCCGGACGGTCTTTGACAAAAGTGATCAGACTCCTGGCAAACCCTTTTTCTCTTCCGAGCAATTCATCGGTTATGTCGCACAAGTTCCGAACCAGCTCGATGTTTTGCATCTCGTTGTCCCCTCCGATATTATAGGTTTCCCCCGCTTTTCCTTTATGAAAAATCAAATCCATGGCAGAAATGTGGTCGGAAACGTACAACCAGTCCCTGACGTTTTTACCATCGCCATAAACGGGTAGTTCCCGCTTCTGCAAAATATTGTTGATTACCAGGGGGATCAACTTTTCGGGAAATTGCAAAGGACCGTAATTATTGGAGCAGTTGGAAATCACCACCGGCAAACCGTAGGTGTGGTAATACGCGCGGACAAAATGATCTGAGGATGCCTTACTGGCAGAGTACGGTGACCGGGGATCATAGGGTGTATCCTCTCTGAACAATCCGGTATCCCCCAGGCTGCCGTATACCTCATCGGTGGAGATGTGATAAAACATCTTTCCCTCTGTTTTTTCTCCCCATTGTACTCTGGCGGCATTCAGCAGATTCAGTGTGCCGAGGACGTTGGTCATTGCAAATTCATTGGGAGATTCAATCGACCGATCGACATGGGATTCTGCAGCGAGGTGAAACACGCCCGAAAAATCGTATTTTTCAAATAAGCGACGAATAGTTTCTGCATCTGTGATATCGCCCTTGACAAAGGTGTAATTCTGGCAATTTTCAATGGGTTTCAGATTTTCGAGATTTCCCGCATAAGTCAACTTATCCAAATTGACCACATGGTAATCCGGGTATTTTTCAACCAGGTGGATACAGAGGTGTGATCCGATAAATCCGGCGCCTCCGGTTATTAATAGACTTTTCGTTTTAGGCATTTAGTTTGTTTTTAAAATAAGGTATCGTCAGTTCAATTCCCCTGGTTCGGGCTACCTCGGGTTTCCAGTTGTACAGTTTACTAATGAGTTGAATATCCGGCCTGCGCTGCTGCGGATCGTCTACCGGTAAATCTTTATATATGATCTTAGAGTTCGATTCGGGAATTAAACGCAGTATTTCTTTCGCAAATTCTAAAATAGTAATTTCATTGGGATTCCCCACATTTACGGGCAGAGCGTAATCACCGAACAATATTTTCAAAATTCCTTCAACCATGTCACTGATATAACAAAATGAACGGGTCTGACTTCCATCGCCAAATACTGTAATGTCACGCCCTGTCAGTGCTTGTGAAATGAATGCCGGCAGGGCTCTTCCGTCATTGACGCGCATCCGGGGACCGTATGTGTTGAAGATCCGGACAATTCTCGTCTCCAAACCGTGGTAGCGCTGATAGGCCATGGTCATTGCTTCCTGAAAGCGCTTGGCCTCGTCGTACACTCCCCGCGGTCCAATGGGATTGACGTTCCCCCAGTAGTTTTCGTTCTGTGGATGCTCGAGCGGATCGCCATAGACTTCAGAAGTGGAAGCAATGAGAATGCGAGCGTTTTTTTCCTTAGCCAATCCCAGTAAATTATGGGTTCCCAGAGAACCTACCTTCAGGGTTTGAATCGGCATTTTAAGATAATCGATCGGACTGGCAGGAGAAGCAAAGTGAAGAATGTAATCCAGCTTTCCCGGAACGTGTACAAATTTGGATACATCGTGGTGGTGAAAAGAAAAATTTTCCTCCTTAAACAAATGGCTGATGTTTTGGAGTGAACCGGTTATCAAGTTGTCCATTGCAACAACCTGGTAACCCTCATTCATAAACCGGTCGCAGAGGTGGGATCCAATAAATCCGGCAGCTCCGGCAATGAGTACTTTCTTTCGCTTGGTATTTTTCTTCATTTATTTTTTTTATCGGCAATCACCCTCAGTACATTCCGTCCGATGGTCCATATGAAATTATTTTTTTTAATCCAGTGCTTTTTTTACCGTGGCAGCAATGTATTCCTGCTGCTCAACAGTCAGGTGGGTATGCATGGGTAAGGACAGCACTTCTTCCGCCATTTTCTCAGAAACCGGAAGGTCGCCCCTTCGGTATCCGAATCGGTCGTAGGCCCGGTGAAGGTGCAAAGGTATGGGATAGTAAATACCGAAAGGGATTCTCCTTTCCTTCAATGCTTCAACAACGCGATCTCTTTCACTCTCAATCCTCAAAGTATACTGGTGAAAAACGTGAGTGGTATGCTCAGCGCGAAATGGTCTGATTACCCCCTCTACCTCACTCAGCAATTGGTCGTAAATACCCGCAGCGCGCTGTCGTTTCTCATTGTAGGTGTTCAGTCTTTTTAATTTAACCAAAAGTACTGCTGCTTGCAGAGAGTCCAACCTGCTGTTAACCCCTACCCTTTCGTAATGATACCGCTTTGAAGAACCGTGATTTGCAATTTGTCTGATGGCATCTCCCAACTTCTCATCGGAGGTGAATAATGCCCCCCCATCTCCATAAGCCCCCAAATTTTTACTTGGGAAAAAAGAAGTCGTTCCTATATGTCCTACCGTCCCGGCTTTGCGATCTCCATCCCTCATTCGGACTTCCGCCCCCATTGACTGAGCATTGTCTTCTATAACGTATAATCCATGCGAATTTGCGAGGTCCATCAAGTCTTGCATGTTTGCAGATTGACCGAAGAGGTGTACCGGAAGTATGACTTTAGTCCGCGGCCCGATCAGTGCTTCGATTTTCCCTGTATCGAGATTGAAAGTGGCAGGATCAATGTCTGCAAAGACAGGAACCAAACCCAGCAGAGCAATCACTTCAACTGTTGCCACAAAAGTAAATGGTGTGGTAATCACTTCATCACCCGGCTTTAATTCAAGAGCCATGAGGGCAATCTGAAGCGCATCTGTTCCATTGCCACATCCGATGACCTGTTTTGTATCCAGGTACTTCTCCATGGCTTTTTCAAAATCAGCTACCGGTGGCCCTTTAACAAATGCAGAAGAATTCAGTACGGCATCAAAAGAGAGTAATACTTCCTCCTTTATCTCGCGGTACTGCTTGCCCAAATCCACCATTTTAATGCCATCCATATTCTTGTTGTTACGCCTTAGCTATGTTTCCCCATTCAAATTTAAAAGCAATCTCCTGGTGCCCCCAGTCAGGGTATTTTCCATTTTCGCGATTCACTTCACCCTTTCCAACACAGTCATTTATAACCCATTATGCAAAATTTACTTAAAAAAATACCGAATCGCATTAGAAATGTTGAGTTCGCAGAATATTTTCCAGCTTCCCAATAATTCAGAGCCCATTTTGCTCAAGTAAACACCCAAAGATAAGTCAAAGCGGGCTCATATCAAAGCGATGTCATTCAGCCGTCAAAAACGATTAACTCACATTTGCCTGGGTTATCCATGCGGACTCTCTCAATAATAATCCGTGTTTATCATACCTAATTTAGGTGTTTGGCTCCATAAACCCTTATCTTTGCCGGCGATATTTTCCAACAGCCTTTCCGTGCGGACGGATTGGATTTGTCTTTGAACCAAAATGAATCTTCACTTTTCCCTTTACCGATTGCTGTCAAAAACAATCTCCCCTGCCATAGGGGTTGTTTCCCTTTTTAATTCACGGGCGCGGCTCTGGATTAACGGCAGAAAAAACTGGCGCATTGAGTTGGAAAGAGTAAAAGAAAACCTCCGTCCCGGTTGTTTGTGGATTCACGCAGCCTCACTGGGGGAATACGAAATGGCAAGGCCACTGATCAGGGCCTTTGGCGACCGCTATCCCGACAAAAGCATATTGGTCAGTTTTTTCTCTCCATCGGGTTACGAACACGCCAAACTTGAAAACAATTGCCACAAAATTTATCTTCCGGCAGACACCCCTGCCAATGCCCGTATTCTAATCGAGACCATCCAACCCGGACTGATCGTTTTTGCAAAGTACGACCTGTGGTTCAATCTCATACACGCCGCTGAAAAAAAGGGTGTCACTGCCGCGGTTATGGGGTACAGTCCCGATGAAAAAAAACTAAGCTGGCCTTTATACGGAAAGCTACTCATTCAGAGTTTGCAGTCTCAATGGCGCATTTTTACCATCGATGAAAAAAGCCGGAAAATACTGGCCAAAAAAGGGATTCAAGGCGTATCCGTCGGAGGTGATCCCCGATATTTGAACGTCAGGCAAAATGCATCCACCGCGCCGACTTTACCCGTATTGCAGGAGTTTTCCAAAAGGTTTTCTACCGTGATTGTAGCCGGAAGTGTTTGGATGGAAGACATGGCCATTCTCCGGCACTTTGTTGGAAGAAATA
>SKYC01000008.1 GCA_007128085.1 Saprospiraceae bacterium
ACTGCAAAGATAGAATTATATTTTTGAACAAAAAAACAAAAACTCAAAATAATTCTTCCAGTTTGAATGAAAAAATTTCTTCTTCACCGGCCCGCTCAATTTTCATGCGTATGTTTTTGCCCTCTCTTTTCTTTAATTTTCTTTTGATGGTGTTCAGGTGAAACCAATGCGCCGGCAGCCTCTGAAAGGTAAGCAGGCGGTCTCCTCTCTTCAAACCGGCCTCGTGGGCGGGCGACCCCTTCAGTACATCCAATATGTAATACTGCCGCAGATTGGCTCCTGTAGCAATGATGGTCAACCCACTTCGATCGAATTTGAACGGGCGGTCGTACCTTCTGTACGGCCGAATATACAGTTCAGACCGAGGGTAATTGATATAAATGTGAAATCTGCTCAACAATTGGTTGCCGATTATTCCTTGTCTGTGCAGGTGATCCACCTTAAAAACAAGGGTGTCCAAATCCTGATAATTGGTGATCACCCCATCGAATCGCCGGTTCCAAAGCTCAAAATTATCCAATCGACCCAAATACCCCCTTAAATACCCTCCTAAACCAACCCCCAATCTTCCGGTAACTACCCCATCGGGCAATTCAAGTGCGGGATGGGTATTGATGTGAATCAGCAGGGGCAAACCGGCTCCGGTATCTAATAAAAACCGGAGCTCCAGGCTGTCTTTACCCGGCATGACCAGCCCCACATCCAAATAGGGTTTTCTGTTAATAATTGTAATGGGGTGAGTTTCAAATCTGGACTCGCGGTAGGAAAAATTTTCCAGGCGATGCAGTGCAATGTACCGCCCCCTGTTGTTAATCTCCACCACGTAATCACTGAAAAAAGCCGCTCCGACGATGCCGTGTATTTCGATGCCGAGTATTTGGTCGATATTGCTGTAATTTTCCTCCAAAACGAGAATATCCAGGGTTCGCGGCTGTGTGGAGCCCACTTGTAAATCGATATTGCGGGCGACCAGCCCAAACAGTTCCACCGACAGATCGGCTCCAAAAACAGGGATTCTGCGGTCGTATTCGGTCTCAAAAATATCGGTGTATATCCGATCGAATAAAATGACATTTTCAGCCCCTGTGTCAAAGATCAGATTCAAATTGACCACTCCAAACATCTTTCCCCTCACAACCAAAAAGTCTCCGTGCTTTTCAAAGGGAATAAAAGCACTCACACCATCTTCTGTCAAATCCTGAATTTGTGCGGACTTGTCAATGGGCAGCATGCCCAAAAGAATCAGGGTGAGGAATAACGCTTTTTGGAAAAATGAGTACAACATATAAAATCTGAATGAGTGATTGGCCCGGAGTAAAGACAACAACAACCCCAACTGTTTATATACAATCATTCGACCCAATTTAAGTTCAATAAAAGCTTTGAACCCATTTCACGAGGGACTTGTCTTAGTTGCCTTTCGGGAAAGTTTGCCCCTTTTTTAAGCGATACCTCCAGAAAAATGCGAGAGTCAGTGCAGATATCATATCCCAGATACCCCACCAGGCCATCACCAGCATCATTCCACCCAGTCCATCGAAAAAATTAAACACCAGCACCAGACCGAGGCCTGCATTTTGGATACCTGTCTCAAAGGAAATGGCTTTCGCGTCTTCAAGGCTCAGTCGGTTGGCAAGGGCAAAACCGTAGCCCAACAACAATGCCCCACCGTTGTGAACCAATACCAGCAAAAACACAAGACTGAGGTAATATGCGAGATCGGATCGATTGTCCCAGACGGCCACAAAAATAATCAGGACAAAAATGGCCAAAGCAATTTTCTGAGTGGGCTTTCTAAGTACCGATGACACTTGCGGGTAGCGGGTATTGATCCAAATACCTGCCAACAGGGGAATCAAAACCAGGTAAACAATACTCAACAACATACTCCAGGGATCTACAGCAACCTCTTGCATAAGCATGCGCGTTTCCGGCAAGATGGCAGACCAAAACTGAAAAGTCAGCGGCGTGATAAAAATGGCAAATAAGGTGACAATGGACGTCAGGGTAATGGACAAGGCCGTATTTCCACCTGCGAGATGGACCGAGAAGTTAGAGATATTTCCACCGGGACAACAGGCTACCAAAATCAACCCAAGAGCCACACTGCCGGGCAAATCCCACAGATAAATCAATATCAATGTAAAAATGGGCAAGAGAATCAACTGCGAAGACAGTCCCACCACTGAAGACCTCGGATTGTTGAGCAGGCGCTGGAAATCTTTGGGTCTTAAATTCAGGGAAATAGAAAACATGATGAACGCCAGACACAAATTCAACAAAAACAATTGGTCGCTGCTGAAGTCAATGCGAATTTCATCTATGCGATCCATTTACCTTTTCCATTGGTTGAAGAAAAAAGTAAATGTAAGTAAAAATAAAAAAATGTTTTACAAATCACATCCCAGCGTTCATGTTCAACTTTCTCTTTCTACCTTCCCCACAATCCCTTTGAGGTCAAATTCAGAGTATCAGTCCCGCATTTCAAAATTTTGAGTCTTCAGACATTTTAAAACTTCTTGAATCGCATCTTCATCGTCCACAAGAACGATCAATTCATCCAGGGGTTCTAAAACCGTATAGCCTGTCGGTGCAATATAAACTCCATCCCTTTTGATCATAGCAATTACTGCGTCATTCGGAAACCCCAGTTCTACGATGGATTTACCCACTCTGTCGCAATCCGGAGCCAGCAACAACCTGATCATCTTGGTTTGGGTTCGTTCGCGGAGAAATTTATCGACCGGGTGGGGGATTTTCCTTTCGGGAGGAATGGAAACACCCAGCAATTTTGAAACCTTAATCAAAGTGGGCCCTTGAATGAGAAGGGAAGTAACTGAAACAAAAAACACCAGATTAAAAATCAGTTCGGCTGACCCCACTCCCGCCAACAGGGGATAGGTTGCAAAAACGATGGGTACGGCACCTTTTAGGCCAACCCACGACACATAGGCTTTCTCTTTGACTGCCATTTTGAAGGGGAGTAACGAAAGCATGACTCCAACCGGCCGGGCAATAAAAATAAGAAAAAGAGAAAGAATTAATCCCAGCCCCATGATTGGAAAAATCATGCTTGGAAAAACCAAAAGTCCAAGAGTCAGAAACATAATGATCTGCATCAACCAGGCCATTCCATCAAAAAATTTCATGATCGTCTTTTTGTGAATGAGCTCCTGATTGCCCAGGTAGACCGCACACAAATAGACTGCGAGGAAACCATTTCCACCAATAAAGTCTGTGAGTGAAAAAACGAGGAACATCTGCCCCACTGCCAAAACGGGGTACAAACCCTCGAAATCCAGTCTGATTCGATTGATAAAATACTTGGAAATAACCCCCATACCTAGCCCGGCAACAGCTCCTATTAAAATTTGCTGTACAAAAAAGGGCAAAAGCGATGTCCAATTTTGATCCGGGGCCAGTAGCAAACCGGTAAAGGCGATGGTCAGAAAGTATGCCATGGGATCATTGCTACCGCTTTCCAATTCAAGCAATGGCCGCAAACCCTTTTTCAGGGCTATGCTTTTAGACCTCAAAATTGAAAAAACCGCTGCGGCATCCGTGGAGGAAATGATGGCTCCTACCAACAGAGCCTCTATCCAGGAAAAATCAGAAATAAAATAAAGAAAAGCACCTGCACTCACGGCAGTAATTAAAACACCCGCTGATGAAAGAGCAATCCCCTTCCAAAGGACGGGCTTGACGGTGGGCCAACTGGTATCCAACCCACCTGAGAAAAGGATAAAATTCAATGCAATAATTCCTATGATCTGCGCGAGCTTGGGGTCGTCAAAATATATACCCCCAAACCCCTCTGATCCGGCCAGAATACCCACGAGTAAAAAGAAAATCAGGGTGGGGACACCAAACCGATAGGAGGTTTTTCCGGCTAAAATACTCAGAATCAACAGAGAAGATCCTATCAGTAATATATTTTCGGTTGATAACTCCAAATTCCGGGGCGTTGTGATTTACAATAAAAAGCAGGCAAACGCAAAATGGTTCAGTAAACTCATTGATCAAAGAAAAAAAGATGCTGTTGCTCATTGCTTTCCCGAATCATTTCTGACCTCTCCGGGTAGACAAAAAAAAAGACCCCCTTTGTCGTGTTTGACAAAGAGGGGTCCCATCCCATAAAAAAAACAGTAACTTTCTCAGATCATCACTCGATGATGATCATTTTTCTCGAAGCATTAAAATCTTTGGCATCCAATCGGTAGTAAAGAACACCGCTGGTTCTCAATTCCGATCCTAGGATTCTCACTTCGTTGTATCCGGCAGCAAAACTCTGAGAGCTTTGATAGATCAATTTTCCGGTTACATCAAATACACTCAGGGTAGCCTCCTGATCGGCCGGCAATCGGAAACCGATGATGGTTTCGTCCCTGAATGGATTCGGTCTGTTTTGGTACAGTACATATCCGTCTTCCGTCGATGTTTGATCGAACTTCAATTCCAGCGGGCGCGGCATATCCGCTGCGTAAATTTCAGCAGGTGTTATGGCTGAACCCAGGAACAAATTGTCGCCGAGCAAACCGTCATTTTTTGCTGTGAATGTCATTTCGAAGAGGACATCTCCGTCGCTGATAAATTGATTCTCGAAATCGGACCAGGAAACTGTAACCATTCCCTCTCCCAGGTATGTAAACCCGAAGTTTTTATCGGAAACATCCAGAGCCCCGGGTTGCAGATCCAGTAGATCTATGACCTCGGGATCGAACATAAAGGTTCCCTGGAATCCACTGATGTCCTCAAACTGAGAGGCGAGGAATTCAACCGTTATCGTCTGTCCTCTTTCAAAACCCTGATCCTCTACTACAAATGATACAGGCATTCCATAGGTACGTTCATCGGCCTCACTACTGCTGTTTGGAGTAGCACTGTTGTTGATGTCACCGATTTTCACACCCACAAAATCCAATCCTGTTTGGGTTTCATTGAAATTTCTGATATTGTAAGATTCCATAAAGCTCTCCTCCAGCGGATTCGCAGAGTGAAACTGATAGTTAGCGTCTACAAATCTCCAGGAAGTATTGTTGGGCAGTTCCAAACGGGTACCCAGTACAAGCCTTCTCAATTCAGCTACATCCAAAACGTTGATGGTTCCATTTCTGTCAACGTCGGCAGCAATCATCTGATAAGGAGAGGTGATTACGCTGATTCCGAGAATATGTCTCTGCATCAATGCGATATCGAAAGTCGACACCCCATTCAGCCAATCGTCGTTCTTTTCGGGTATCAGATCGTAATCGCCGTTAAACGGTACGGATGAGAAACCGAAGAATCCATCCTCATTGGTAATTGAAGGAGAAAGCATGCTGTTTTCCAGCGAAACGGTCACCTGTTCAACTCCCTCTTCTTCCTCATTGACAATCATCCCTGCAATGGCTCCTCCCGTACCTGTAGCCGGGCAAACCATATTATTGTCCTGTATAATTACATAGGTATTGCAGTAGTCCTGATTTCCGTTTTCATCGGTCACCCATATTTGCACAAAACGCTGGCCCAGTGAATCACAATCAAAAAGTCTGGTGGTGTCGTTGGGATCCGGTGAAAATGAGAAGGTCACATCGTAACCGCAACTGTGGAAACTTCCCGCATCAAAAAAGGATGCTTGCAACTCTATCTCTGCCCAATCGGCCTCTCCGCTACCGTCGGTATCCATTGGCATCAATTCAGCCGCGAGGCCGTGGTAACAAACCGGACTGGGTGCTTTGCAGTTTATGATTTCAAATATTTGCTCGCAAACTGAAATGTTTCCGCATTTATCCTGAACCGTCCAGATTACCCTGTGCTCACCCAATGGGTAAACACCACTCGCCTCATTGGGTCTGTTATTGGGGTCGGCAAAGGGATTGTTGTTGTTGGTATAGTTGATGACGCCGTTGTTAAACGCATCTATCTGATAGCTCCATACCAGGTCGTCCTCAGGAGTGCAATCGTCAATGGCCTCCTGAACCAATTCTACATAGGCTCCTTCACAATTTGGATCAAAGGAACAGATGGGGTCACCACTATCACAGTCCGTAGTAAAGACCGGAGCCGAAGTATTGATGATCTTAATGACCTGCGTGTGCTCCCAAATTTCATACGTGCCGCTATCAAACTGACACCAGTCGATGACCTTCCAGGTTCTCAAAATTTTGAAACAAGACGGGTCGTCGGGCGAGTTGAAGTAAAAAACCTTGTCCTGTGGGTCATTGGTAGCGACGAGTTCACAAACACCTACCGGATATTCCGGCCTACCGGTCATGGATGGATCCAAATCTCCCGGATCACAAACACCTCCGCCGGAATCTATCTCCACATCCTCGGGCCATTCAATTAAATTGGAGTTGAAAGGCGTAAAATTCTCAACGTAAATGGTTTGCTGACAGCTGGACGAAGGTCCGCCCGGTCCCATTACCGTAAAGGTTCGTGTAATGGTTCCTTCCTTGCACTGGTCTATGTCAAAAATCACATTCTCAGAAACATCCTCCACTTCACAATTGTCGTGAGCAAAACCATCCAGTCCCCAGTTTTGCGGTACATCCACATTTGGATTGTTTGGATCGTTTAAGATGATAGGATTTCTGGGATCCAGGTTGGGATTTTGAAGATCACTTAAATTCTCGACAATGGCGATGGTTCCAAATTCATCGAGATCGTCCGGATTGTATATATACTGGCATGAAATAGTAATATCTGGAGGACATGTAATGGTTGCAGGCAATTTGTCCTGTACTTCCACTTCAACCATACATTCATTCACATTTCCAGAAGTATCGTACACTTTCATCACAACCATGATCAGGTTGTTCGGTATATCGCAGCAGGAAAACTCTACATAAGGACCAAAAGAAGTATCGTATCCACAGGAAGCATTCATTCTCCCCACTTCAAAATAATCGATTCCGCACTCATCGTGACTTCCATTGTCAAAAACTTCCGCATCTACCTTGGCCAAGCCATTTCCTCCCAGCGAAACGACAGTCACTGTTCTGCAAACCGCCACAGGGGGTGTATTGTCCTCAACCGTCACCTGCATTTCACAGCTGTTCTGATTGAGACACTCATCATAAGCTATATAGGTAATGGTATGGGTGCCGGCCTCAAGTTCTATCAGACCTCCATTGCTGTTGTTTAAAAATCCGCCCGGATAATTTACATCGACCCGATCAATATCATTGCAGTTATCGGTAACTGTGGCCGGCGGCAAAAATACCGATGCAGAACAACCATTGGGGCTGGTAGAAACGGTAAAATTAGCCGGACAAACAACCTCAGGTCCTTCGTCATCGACGATTTCAATTACCTGAATGTGGTTTCTCACTATCTCCTGACTGCACCACCACTCTCTGACTGTCCAGGTTCGCATAATTTTTTGCTTGCAATTGAAAACGGGGTACTCTACATCGGTATAAGTCACCAATATGTTGCAGTACTG
>SKYC01000158.1 GCA_007128085.1 Saprospiraceae bacterium
AAAGTGGACAAAAGATGAAGGAACCTAGAAGAGGGTTGGTTTACCGAATCATCGTAGTTTTTAACCAGCGTTTATTTTTTTACTTGAACTCAAATATTGCTTTCTTTTATTTCACGCAAAGGGGCAAAGGCGCAAAGGGAGTTTACCACTCCTTGGCGTGGCAAAGGGAAAGCAACGCGATAATCTTAAAAAGTTAGCAATCTAAACGAATGGTAAATAGGGAGTCCCTCCAAAAATCAGAGAAATCAGTAAATCACATAAATCAGTGGTACAGACAATGAGTGAGTTTTGAAGAGCCATCAACAAATCCGTGTCATCCCATAATCCCCCGACTGCGTTGGGGCAGGAGTGATTCAGACAAAATTTTATTTTTTCATTTGCTCAGTATAGTTATTTGGTGCGATTATGGGCATAAATTTCCGGGGCTTCGAGAGCCTCAGCCACCGGAATATCGTTAGCTGAGGAGGTCTTTGTTTATTACCAAAGGGCTCTCGAAGGTACATACCATCCAATTTGTCCCTTAAATTTGGTGCGACGGGATATAATTCTTATTTTGTGGGAGTTGATTAAAATACGGGTACAATGAGCGCCATAGGGATTTATATAGATGTAATAACCAATAAATACGCAAAGTTTACCGGCAGAGCCAGAAGGAGAGAATTCTGGTACTTTTTTTTGATTCATGTGATCACAACAGTCTGTTTGAGTGCAGTGGCCATTTTCAATTTCGAAACGGGTAGTTACAGCACCGGGTATACTTTATGGGTAATCAATAACCTGTACCTTCTTTTTATCCTGATTCCTTTCCTCGCCATTTCAGTGAGGCGATTACAGGACTCCGGTAATTCGGGTTGGTTGTTGCTCCTGGGTTTTATACCGATTCTCGGCTTTTTGATTCTCATTGTATTCTTGGTTTTGGACAGCCAGTCGGGGACCAATAGGTACGGCCCCAACCCCAAGGAGGGGGACACAGCAATCTCAGACTACCTGGTCTGAAGAGGCAGGATGAGAATACACTTTTTGTTAATTTTTTCCACCGTAATTCTGTTCTGAAGCATTTTTATATATTCCTCCCCCGAGACTGATATTCAGGGCAGAGATTGGAATGTGGTTAACCGGGAGTTTCACCAGTGCATTTACAAAGTGAGTGTCATCCCTTTTTCAACCGGCTGATAAAAAAATTCTGATTGATGACAACCATCAATCTGAAAGAAAAGTCCAAACTGTTATTCATTGTATCGTAATAAAAATCTGCACCTGAACTCAACTCCACTCCCTCGTAAACACTGGTTTGGTAGTGCATTTTTCCCGTGATCAATTCCCGCTTTTTTTGAGAAAAGGGTACCGGCCTTTCAGAAACAGAGAGAAACAAATGCTCCCCTCCCGGTGCATTAAATTGATCGGCATTCCAGTAACCTACCATAAAATCCCATCGTTCGTGGGCGAGTTTTAATTTCAGGTAAAACGCATGCCCGCGATCGTAAGTTTGAACCCTCTCATCGCCAAAAAACCGGTAATATCGCGGAACAAAAGACAAGGTCCATCGGTCATTAAAAGGATAAGTGGTGCTCACCCCCGCGGAAATATTGTAGCTGCTGATGGTGGGGTCGTCTGAGCTATCTATTTGACCCCCTTTGTGATAAATGAGTAATTCCAAGGGTACCGATAGGGATATTTTTTCCCGCTCGAGTATCTGTAAACGGGTGACTTTCCCTACGTAAAACTCCTCCTGAAATGGATCGCCTTCGGTGATGAATTCCGACCAGTTTAGCCAAATGTCCGATTGTATCCACTCCTTATCAAGTAAAAATCGGAGTCCGTATTCTACCGGTTCCCGATAATACCTGTCGTACCTAAACAGGGGTTCTGTGAGCTGGTGGTCGATGGTACCCCGGATGCTTCCCATGATCAAGGTCCAGTCACGGTGGAGTTGGTGTTCAAACGCAAACAGAGGGATTACCTCACTGTATTTTTCCCTGCCTGAAAATTGGAGTAAATGCACTCCGGCCCGCACCGATGTTTTCTCACTGAGCTCCAGGCGGGGACCGATCTGAACAAAATATCCGATTCCTGTAAAACCCCTGGTCAAAGGGCTGGAGTACTCGTTGTTTTTGAAGAAAGAGAGCGATTTGAAATCCAGGCTCAATTTGGGGTGATGTACAAGGGTATCAGCAGGTACTTCTGCCCGAAGGATTGGGGAGAATAGAACGAGCGTCAGACCGATGGCAAACAACCTCAACAATATACTGCAGTTTGAATTCATTATAACTTTTTTATAATCCATCCTCACGTGAAATAAAGCACTAAGTTACTTTTTTTATCCATAAGTTGTCGACGCGGATATTAGCCATCGGAGCCATTTTGAAACCCTGAACTTTTACTTTTTATCCTCCCACGGACAGAACCTGAAAATGAGATCCTCCAATAATTTTCCCTGTTTTTTAGGAAGTTAATCTGCAAGGGTTGTACTTTTGGCTACCTAAACAAAAAACAATTTACCCCAGAAATAGTGATTGGTTTAAAGATGAAAATTTTACCGTTTGTTTTTTTGATGATCGCCTCGGCTTGTATCGGCTACGGCCAAAATCAGGAAAAAGAAATATTCGCCAAGCGAATAAGTGAAATAATTGAAATCGACGGAAATCTCTTTGAAGCGGATTGGGCAAAAGTGGAACCGGCAATTGATTTCGTCCAGGAGGATCCCTATCCCGGAGCGGAGGCTACCTTGCCCACTGAGGTAAGGGTTTTGTACGATGACAACGCTTTTTACATCGGCGCGCGATTGTACGATCCCGTTCCCGAGAGCATCTTGAGAGAGTTGACAGAGAGAAATGACATAGGAAATGCCGATCATTTTGAGGTGGTTATCGACCCCTACCGCGACGGCATTCACGGTTATTCTTTTGCGGTTACTTCCTCAGGGGTGCAAATTGATGCCAGAATGTACGGCGACCGGAAAGATGCCGCCTGGGATGCGGTTTGGGAAAGTGCCGTTGTCATTGACAGCCTTGGCTGGTCCCTGGAAATGAGGATTCCCTATTCAGCCATTCGATTCCCCGGCAGGGACGAACAAAAATGGAGCATAAACTTTGGTCGAAATATTCGCCAAACCAGGGAACAGAGCTGGTGGAGTGAGATTGATCCCAATATTGATGGGGTGCTTCAACAGTCGGGATTGCTGAAGGGGATTTCAGATATAGAACCACCGATTAGACTTTCTCTCTATCCCTTTCTGGCGGTGAGTAAAGACTATACCGATTTTTCCGGGGAAAATCCCTGGGGAATCAGTGGTGGATTGGATCTAAAGTACGGAATCAGCCAGGCATTTACGCTGGACCTCACCTTGATTCCGGATTTTAGTCAAGCCCTTTCGGACAAGGATGTGTTGAACCTGTCCCCTTTTGAAGTGGTATTTGATGAGAACCGGCAGTTTTTCACGGAGGGAATGGAAATATTTAACCGGGGCGATTTGTTTTACAGCCGCAGAGTCGGCGGGCGTCCCGCTTACTTTTTTCCACTTTCCGGTGATTTGGAGGTGGGGGATGAGATTGTGGAAAATCCGGGCAATGCCAATCTGCTCAATGCCACCAAAATCAGTGGTCGTACGCGAAACGGCCTGGGACTTGGGTTTTTCAATGCAATAGGGGGTAGAGAATTTGCCAGGGTAAGAGGAGTCGATGGGGAGGAAAGGGAAGTCAAATCCATTCCCCTCACCAATTACAATGTGGTGGTGGCCGATCAGGGTCTGAAAAACAACTCCAATATTGCCATCATGAATACCAATGTCTGGAGGGAAGGGAGTGCCCCTTCTTCCAATGTAACGGGAACCGATTTTCAGTTTTTTAATACCGGCAGACGGTATGCCCTGAGAGGATACGGCCATTATTCGGTCAATGAAGTGCCCGCGGGCGATAGCTATACCGGTCATCAGTACCATCTGGAACTGGCGAAAGTGAGTGGTAACTTCAGGGGGTCTGTTCGCTATCGGGAGATCAGCGATGGATTTGATCCGAATGACCTGGGCTTGCTACTCGTCAACAACGAGAGGAGGTTTTATTCGAGAATCGGATACTATCAATTTCAACCGATTGGCCCGGTCAACCGATTCAGCTCCAATCTTCAATTGAGGTACGCCCAACTCTATTCGTCGGGTGATCGAACGGGATTGCTGCTCAACTGGGATGCCTCTGTGTTTTTGAGAACCTGGGATGCTTTTTTCTTTAATATAGATCATAAAATCCGTCCCGATCGCGATTTTTTCGAACCGCGAACCGGTGACTTTTCCCGGTATTACCTGCAACCGAAGAGTACTTACGGAAGGTTTTTGTACTCTTCAGACTACCGCAGAACGCTGGCGGTAAATCTGCAATTGGAGGGCACCCGCTTTCCGGGACTCGACCGCCACATATGGGGATGGAGATTGCTTACCAGAATACGCTTGTCCGATCAGTTGTTTGTGATTGCGTCCACCGATCATGTCGGTTGGAAAAACAACGAGGGTTTTATCAATCCCAACCCACTCGCTTTGGGATACAATGAGCTCGAAGACGGGGATATCGTTTTTGGAAGACGGGACAGAATGAATATCATCAACAATCTCAATGTGAGGTATATTTTTACCAATAGGATGAATGTGGTGATGCAGACCAGACACTTTTTTTCACAGGTGGATTACTCCGATTTTTTTATACTGCAGCAGGATGGAAGGCTGAAGGAATCCGATTACAGGGGTAGAGTGGATGACGAAGCGCGAAGTTTGCACGACCTCAATTTTCACCTTTTTAATGTGGATTTGATTTACACCTGGAGGTTTGCGCCGGGAAGTGACTTGATTTTTGTCTGGAAAAACAACATTGCCTCCAGCAGTAACGAAGAAGCCGGTAAATATTTCAGAGAAGTGGCCGATCTCTTTCAATCACCACAGGAAAATTCTTTTGTGCTCAAACTCATTTATTACCTGGATTATCACAGTTTGGTCAATTGAGAATAGCGGGTGACCGGATAAATCGTTGCGCTACCGCTGAACACGTCTTGGGTTAACCTGCTTTTTTATGCAAGCAAAAATTTTTAAAAAGATGAAAATAGTATCCTACAATGTCAATGGTATTCGCGCCGCCTTCCGAAAGGGAATCGATGAATGGATTGCAAAAGAGAATCCCGATATTATATGCATACAGGAAACCAAAGCGAGGCCCTCAGACCTTGATTTGAGCCCTTTGAACAAAATGGGGTATAGTGACCATTGGTTTTCTGCCGAAAAAAAGGGATACAGTGGGGTTCTGACCCTGACCAGAGAGCGCCCAGATGAGGTCGTAAAAGGGATTTCACATTCACTTTACGACTCCGAGGGCAGAGTTATTCGAACCGATTTCGGAGAGTACACTCTGCTCAATTGTTATTTTCCCTCCGGCACCTCCGGAGATGCCAGACAGGCCATTAAAATGGAGTTTCTGGACGATTTTTATCAATTGATTGAAGAATTGAAAAAAACCAGACCCAAACTGATCATTGCCGGGGACTACAACATCGCACATACCCCTCAGGACATTCACGATCCCGTGAGAAATAAAAACACCTCCGGTTTTAAACCCGAGGAAAGGGTGTGGATGGACAAGTGGTTTGGCAGTGGTTTTACAGATCCTTTCAGAGAGTTCAATCCTGATAAAATAGAATATTCCTGGTGGAGCTACCGGGCTGCCTCACGCAAGAGAAACAAAGGGTGGAGAATAGATTATATTTCGGTGAGTGATGTCCTGAAGGATAAAATCACCTCAGCTCACCACGCCAATGAAGCAGTGCATTCAGACCACTGTCCGGTGGTGTTAAATTTGGATTTGTAGCCATCTCCTTCCTCCAGGAAGTCTGAAGTCAAATTTTAGTACTTCCCCATTAGTCAGACTGGAGGTCGGCCAGGGTCATAAAGGACTGGTGGTACCTTTCTACATACGCTTCTTTTTCCTCTATGGATCGTGCGCGGTAATGATCCCGGTACTTCGATTCCGCCATTTCGGCCAATTGTGCTACTTCCTTTTCCTCCCGGGGGTTAATTTCAGCAGCTGTTTTCAACATTTTTGTCACTTCTTTTACATTTCCCAGCACATTGTCGTCTTCAATCATCTCTTTGGTGTAAAAGATCAATTCATCGTAATTGGCCTCCTCCAGGAATTTTTTTGCGACAATCATTCCCCCTATGGCCATGGATTTTTGATTGTAGTAATCGGGTTGGTCTTTGAGTAAGGGAAGTTTATTCCTGTACCAGTGATCAATTTCCTGCCAGGTCACCGACTCTGAAAGAAGTGCTCTGTTTATTCAGTTGTCCGGGGAGGATATTTCGGCGGGGCGATCTGTATTATTATCCTGTAAATCTCCACTGGAATGATGTGTAGGAGGGGGCTGCAGGGTGTCATTTGCCATTGCAAGCGAGAACAGTGGTACTGAAATTAGTATGATTGTTGCGATTGAAAAAATAAAGGTTCTCATGAATTTTGGTTTTTTATTTTTAAGTTTTTCCTTCCCTTAGGTAGTCTGAGGTCAAAACTTTTGATTTCCCCATCGGTCGTATTGCAGGGAGATCAGAGCCATAAAGGATTGGTGGTACCTTTCTTCATACGCTTCTTTTTCCTCCATGGATCGGGCGCGATAATGATCCCGGAACTTTGATTCCGCTATTTTGGACAGTTGTGCCACTTCCTTTTCCTTTTTGGGATTGATTACAGCAGCTCTTTTCAACATATCCGTCATTTCTTTTACATTTCCCAGTACATTGTCGTCTTCAATCATCTCTTTGGTGTAAAAGACCAATTCATCGTACTCGGCCTCCTCCAGAAAATCTTTTGCGATAACCATTCCCGATATAGCCATGGATTTTTGATTGTGGTAATCGGGATTCTCCCTGAGTAGGGGGAGCTCATTCCTGTACCAGTGATCGATTTCCTGCCAGCTTATCGACTCTGAAAGGAGTGCGTTGTTTATCCAGGCGTCCGGAGAGGGTATTTCGGGAGGGCGATCGGGATTTTGATCCCGGACTTCTGCCGTAAACTCATCGCCGGTGGGCAAATCTAAGGTGTCCTTTTCTGTTTGACAGGATAAAAAGAGGAATGACCCCAGGAAGAATGCGAAAATTAAATTTATTGAAGCTCTCATATGTATACACTTTTTTAGCTTAGGCTAATATAGCATAAACATAAACATAAACAAATTTTTTTTATAATTCTTTATGTAAAAGACCATAGACTTGACTGTCCTGCGCGTATTTATCGAAGGGCATGTGGATTAGACAAGTGCCAATCTCCGATCTAAATTCCGAATTCCACCTGGAACATGGCGACCCAATGGTCGCGGATGGTTTGGGAGAGCGCATCGGGATTCTGATCCCGGACTTCTGACTTGTGAGAATCGCCGTAAGACTGTTCTATG
>SKYC01000328.1 GCA_007128085.1 Saprospiraceae bacterium
CCGGCCAATACCTTTTGCCTCAAATGATCCATCGCTTTTCCATTTTGCTTCATTCTTACTTAACTTTTAAAATTCCGCGGTCCAGCTCACATAGGGGATTACCGGAAACAAACTGAATTGCTTAAACACCTCCTCACTTTCATAAGAATTGGTTTCCGGATTGTACTTCCTCTCTGAGGAGAGAAAGATGAAAAAAGGATTTTGCTGGCTGTACGCATTGTATGCGCCTACTGAAAAAGTCCGGTTGTAATGTGTCCGCTCTCTTTTGAAATTAAATCCCAGATCCAACCGATGGTAAGCGTTCATCCTAAAGTCATTCCTTTTGCCAAAAAACTGAAAATCCTGTCGAAACCGATGGCTATCATCTGTTCCCGTATAGCGCGCTACCGGAAGGGTTATGGCATTTCCTGTTCCGTAGATCCAGGTTCCTGCAAAATTCACACGGTCACTTATTTCGTACATACCGACCACTGAGATATCGTGTCTTCTGTCGTAGCGAAAAGGATACGCCTCTCCGAAATTCAGATCCTCAAATTGCCGCATCGTCCACGACAATGTATAACCGACCCAACCGCTGAGTCTTCCCGACCTCTTTTGTAAAAAAAGTTCCAGGCCGTAAGAATAACCTTTGCCCTGCGTAATCCGCTCCTCCCAGTCGGAAATATCAAAAATGCCCTCTCCATCCCCGTAGGAAAGCACATTTTTCATATCCTTGTAATAAACCTCCGCCGAAAATTCAAACTCCCGTCCGATCGATCGGGCATAACCGGCAGCCACTTGCCAGGACTTTTGAGGAAGTACAACGGAAGTGGAGGGCACCCAAAGGTCTGTCGGCAGTCCAATACCCTCGTGTGCCAAGAGGTGAATATTCTGTTGCATACTGGAAAAGGCCAATTTCAATGAGGAGGAAGAGGGCAATAAATAACGGGCTGAAACCCTGGGTTGCAATGAGGCATACCAGCTGTCGTCCACAAAGAAATTGGAAAAGTGCAGTCCTGCATTGACTTTCAAGCGATCGGTCAATTCGAATTCATCCTCGGCGTACACATACAATTCCCGAGCATGAACGACCTCCTGCCCCACCTTTTCTGAAAATTGATAATCCCTCTCGGTATCGATCTCTCTGAATTCAAACAATCCCGGATTGAATCGATGCAAAGTCAAATTGCCTCCAAACCGCAGGTGATGATTGGGATGGGGGAGATAATCAAAATCCACCTTTAATCCCCAGTCCCTGATTCCGGAATCGTACTCCAGTGAAATTAAATCGAGCTCATTGGTGCGGGGGTATTCGGTTCCAAATTCCAATCCCGTATGTAAGCGGTAGCGGGAATAGGTCAAGGTGGTATTGCTGAACAAACGGGGCGTCCATTGTCGGTTCCAACGGAAAGCAGAAGTCAGGTTTCCCCAACCGAGTCCCACATCTGAGTAATCCACATAATCGTTTCCGAATTTGTCTTTTTCATTGAAATAAAAGCGATCATCTCCGCTGTATACGCTGAAAAATATCCGGTCTCTATCCGACAGTCTGTGATTGATCTTGGCATTCAGGTCGTAAAAGTAATAACCGAAATTACCCTCTGTCCCGGACTCCCTGAAAGAACTCTGTATCAATGGCCGCATCAAAAGGTCGATATACGTGCGCCTAAATGAAAAAATAAAAGAGGTTTTGTCTTTTATGATTGGCCCCTCCAGCGTAAAACGCGAGGCCACCAATCCGATGGAAGCGGTTCCCTTGAACTCGCGCATATTCCCCTCTTTCATGCTGATGTCCACCACGGACGACAATCGGCCACCGTACCGGGCCGGAAAGCCCCCCTTTATCAGTTTTACATCCTTTATCGCATCGGCGTTAAATACGGAAAAAAAACCAAAAAGATGGGAGGCGTTGTAGACCGGAACCCCATCGAGTAATATCAAGTTTTGATCGGGGCCTCCTCCGCGCACATATAGGCCGCTCTGTCCTTCCCCGCCCGACTGAACTCCCGGCAGCAATTGCAGGGTTTTCAGAACATCGGTCTCACCCAATAAAGCAGGGATGGTCTTAATTTGTTCTATGGGCACATGAATGGTACTCATTTGGCTGCTCTCCTCTATTCTGCCGGCTGTTGACCCTCTCACTTCCACGGTTTCAAGCGTGGTCGATGACTGCAGCTCTATATTTATCGACGTATCGCCCCGGAGTACAAAATTCCTGACCTCAGAAGTATAGCCTACATATGAAAAAACCAACTCAACCGAATCGGCGGGAAGGGTAATTGAATAAAATCCGTAGGTATTGGACTGTGTTCCGGCGCGGTGGAGACTGTTAAATACATTGGCTCCTATCAGTGATTCTCCTGATTTTGCATCCGTGATGAAGCCACTTATGGTGTAACTCTGACCCATAACATGTGCGGTCATCAGCAAACAAAACCCCATCAGTATTAACTTTCTAACCTCCATCTATACGGTTGATAAAAAACAGCCAAAGTCTTTCGGCCGATGGTTTGAGGAAACTCTTTCCTTTTCAATACTGAAATGCCACTGCACTTCTGACCGAACCAATACGCATTCGCAAGCCAACAAATTATCCTAACTTTTTATTTAACACGACACCGCCTATCTCCATCCCTCAGTCCCGCTCAACGATCAACCCCCCTCCACTGCCGTAGGTGACGAACTCCGGAGCGAAGTATGACTGAGCTTTTATCAGACCTGAATTGAAACGACCCGCATAATTGACAGTGGTTTTGTACTCGAGCACAAAAGTTCCGCGCGGAAGATTTTCAATATAAAAATCTGTGGACGCATCGCGGCTCGATAAGTAATACAACAGTCCATCTTTATATCGATATCCGCTCAATACGTTTCCGGGTTCAAGAGCCGGTGGCCTCAAATCCCTCAAATGAATGTACTGCATCTGTCTGTCCGATTTCAAATATATACGAGCCACAAGAGTCTGTCCCGGCCGAAGTATTGTTCCTTCCTCCAGTTCCCTTTGGACCGGCCCCTGATCGGTCATTTCTTCCACCATCCACTTGCGATCAATAGAGATAGGCAACTTTCCGGAAGTATCTTTCTCCACATTGGAAATTTCCTCAAAATACTGATGGTACAGAGCCCCCCAACTGATCGAATTGGAATGGTTTTTCACTTCTATTTTCAATTGATCTTCATCCACAACAACGCTTTCCTTGAAATAATAGCTGCCCGCCTCGGGTTGCGTGTGCTCTGAGGGGAAGGGTTGCCCATTGATCCGAATTTCGTCCGGTCGCTCATATTCCTGCGCCACCCCCCTTCCAGCAAGCAGACTTTCTATGGCCCTGGCAGTTGTTGAACCTGCGCCCCAGTTATTGGTCCGCCGGTGGTTGAGAATCCACTTTTGCGTCTGCTCTACGGCCTCTTCCATACCTTCCATTTGCGACCACAATTCTACCAGAGCAGATTGGGTTTCCAATGGCATTCTGTCCCAGGTGTAGGAGTAGCGGACCGGCATAAAACGGCCGAGGTTTTTCTCATAGGCCGAGCGCTCGTACAAGCTTTCTGCAACCGTCCGGAACAAGGGTTCATCTCCCTGATGATAAAAAACCAAACCGAGCATGGACTGAAGTCGCGGCGACAATTTCACCCAATCCTCCTTTGCGAGTTTGTACATTCCATCCCACTCTTCAAAATCCGTGGCCCAGGGTTCCAATAGCGTCTTCAGATACAGGTACTGAACCAAAAAGTTATTGATGAGTCTTCGGTCACCATTCTCTTTATCTGTTTCTTCCACATACCGGTCATTGAATTCCTTTTTGGCTCTATTTTCAGCGTAGGCCAAAGCCTTTCTGACTACAGATGAAATGGTTCCACTTCGGGTGGCTGCACCGGCCTGATGCAATCGACCATAGCCGATCAGCAATTCTTGAGTGACAAACCAATTCGATGGGCCTCCGGGAAACCAGGAAAAAGAGCCATCTTCCAACTGAAGTTCCTGCAGTTTTCTTTCTAATCGGCTCAACTCCATATTGACCTGATTCTCGTTGAGCAATACCGTCAGCCGCTCTCTCGATCTGCTCTGTGCCAGTGCATCTCTCAACCAGGGACTGTCTTCAATCTGACCGATTTTCAGGTCCTCATTCTTCATTAATTCACTAATCAAACCATCTGTTTCTGCCCATTTTTTGATGGTTGTCCGCAGTATGGGGTTTTCTGCCAGCATGTGCTTTGCAAAGGCGTGGGTATAATACATTTCAAAATACTGCATGGCATTATCGGCGCGCTCTCCCGAAGTAAAGGGAAGGGTTTTGAAAGCCAGCCACAGGGGATCAGAGGTGTACTCAAAAGTGGTGCGATTCAATTTCGGACGGGTTCCTTTTTTAAGGCGGATGGTGCTTTCCAGGTGTTCTCCTCTTTCCAGAAAAAGAGGGTTGGATTCGGTGATAAACACCTGAGAAGTCATTAAGGGAAGTAGTCTTTTTTCTCCGTCCGCATAATCGCTTGTCCGGCCGGACACCTCTATCGACAGCAGGCCGATTCGATCCGCGGGCAGACGCAAATCGAAAAATAAGACTTCCGTGTCCTCCGGATTTATCGAAAACGACATTTCGGATTCCCCGACACTTTGGAGGGTCAGATCCGTGTTGTCCAGGCCGTCCGATATCTTTATGCGAAGATTGCCCTCGATCGAATGATCGGCATTGTTGACCACCCTTACCGGAAATTCCAGTCGATCGCCCTGCATGAGAAATCGCGGCCAGTCGGGAAGGACGATAAAGTCGCTGTGTGTGACGGTTTCAAATTCAGTAATACCGTATTTAAAATCCTCTGTCAGCGCGAGAATCTGTAATTTCCAGGAGGTCATGGCCTCCCCCATAACGTAATCCAGCTCAAACACTCCATTGCTGTCCGATTGGATATCGGGATAGAAAAAAACCGTTTCATCGAAGTTTTCTCTTAAGGGCAATTCGCTTTCGGGCGATGCCAAGTCCACTTCAGTAGTAACTTTCTCCTCCTTCAAAACTATTTCTTCTGAATACGACTCGGCATCAACGGCCCGCATCCTCGATTGTGTTAAACCCATGTCTGACCCCAAAAAATAAGCAGGCGATATTTTTGATTTCAATGTTGGGAACACAGGTTCACTGATGGATATTCGCTGCATTCGATCGTGTCCCCGTCCCCTGACAAGAGGTTGAATCAATCGATTCAGGGGGTCAACAGGCCTTCTTTCGAAATACAAACCAATATCCCACTGGTGGTCGAGAATATCGTCCAGGGACTTGTCGTACATTGAAGCCAATACCTCTCCTTCAAGAGGTTGCCCATTGTGGTCGGTAAGTCTGAATTTCCAATTCTGACGCGAGCCCGGAAGGACCATGGAGTCCGCCTCCAATACTTCTATGTTGATTTTTTTGTTCTCAAAAGGAACTCTAACTACCGCTGTATGAGTGAGTAAGCGACCTTTTCGCACACCGGCGAAGTGATGGTACTGAATGCCCCGGTCTTCTTCAGCGATTTTCCCGGCAATGGAAATGTTTTTCCGATCTGCTGAAAACCATTGATTCTCCACTGAATAATTCCCGCGATCCAGAGCTCTATAGAGCTGTATTCCCTCAAAGCTACTCCCAAGTAGCAATTGGAGATTATCCCCGGGTTGAAAAGTCAATTGGTTGAGGGTGGCCTCCAGCGGGTTTACTCCCGGGGTCTTTTCATTCTGCAAGTCGGAAAGTGGAATATTTTCCCTGTAGAGAACTCTCTGGTTGTCGGACTCTGCATCTATAATTTCCAGTCGATACATACCCGCTCCGGAAGCCCCCGAGAGTGGCATTTCCCAAAACCCTTCAATGGCTCGGGTTTCTTCAAACAAAGGACGGGAATGAGACCAATTGTCGGGCTCGTCTTCATCCCGGTAGGGCAAATGGGGGAATTTTTCTTTAAACTCGGCTTCAGTCATGAGGAACTGGGTGGGTTCTTGCCACAATCGCGGGAGCAGGGGATTTGAGGGAGGTATCAATTTGGCCCATCGGATTTTAACCCGGCGGTTGAGCGGCTGTCCATCCAGATTATTCAGTTCAATCCGCGCAGACATTTCATCTGAAACATCGAGGCGATCCGGCAAGGACACTTTGGCCTCTACCGATGTACGGGAGATAACAAAAACTTTAGAGGCAGAGCGGAGTTCGCCCGCCTCATCCAATACGTCCACAGATAAACTGTATTCGTATCTGCATGCATCGCATTCCTTGAGATCTTCAATTCTTTCAGTGGCAAAAGTAAAGGAGAACTCCCCTTTTTGATCGCTCTTCACTTCCCCGAAATCCACATTGACCGCTTCCCGGTAAAAAGGAGGGATAAAGTAATCGCGCGATACCCACCAGGGAAAAGAAACTCTTCTCTCCACATGATACCGAACCGTTGCATTCCTCACGGGAAATCCGGCGTACGCATTGGCCATCCCACTTACTTTTATCGTATCTCCCAGTTGGTATTCCCCTTCCAACTCATCAATTTCAGCGAAAAAGGTAGGCCGCTTGTACTCCTCCACCCTGAATGAAGCCCAACCCACTTCTTCATCCGCGATGGTCATAGACCCGGTCAAACCATCGGGGATGGTAAAACTTCCGTAAAAGGTACCGTACTCATTGGTCCTCACTTCAATCCGGTGGACTTCGCGGCGGTTTGCATCCCTGACCGTCAGTGTATGGGCTCGGTTTACGACGGGCTTTGAACTAATTCTATCCCGGCTTTGACTGGCCACTCCTTTAAAATAAACTGTTTGACCGGGCCGGTAGATGCTTCGATCCAGAAAAAACTGCAGGTCGCGCCGTGGGCCAAGTTCCTTCTCCAGATCGGGCAAAGATCTTGTCCAGCTACGTTCCACCAAGGTGTCTCCACCGTCGGTAATGCGATAAAAATACCCTCTGGGCAATTCAATGGCATCGGTTTTAAACATACCTTCATCGTCGGTCTGCCCGGAATATTTAAGATCGTAGACGGTCTTGCGTTGGCGCGAGATGTACCTGGCCTCCAATACATCGACCTTTACCCCTTGCCTGGCCTTTCCACTCTCCCTGTCTACTACCAGCAAATCGTTCAATGATTTGAAGCCGAATAGGGAAGATACTTGAAACACCGTCCATCGAAGGTAGTCGCTGGTTTCACTCACTTCCGCGGCATCCTGAATAATCGCAATATATTTCCCTGACTCCAGAGGAGGCATACCGACTTCAACGCGTTCTCTCTGGTAGTCGTTGTTGTGAGGCAAACGAAAATTCCCTTGAGCAACCGGATCCTTGCCTTCAAGAGCCGTTTGCAAAGACCGGGCATTGGGAAAATTGTGTTGCCCGGAATCCAGGTATTCTGTTCGATATATGGCATACTGTACCTCTTCTATATTTCGGTAAGCCAAAGAGATCAGGAATTCCTC
>SKYC01000377.1 GCA_007128085.1 Saprospiraceae bacterium
AAAATTAGCCACAGCTTTTTTCTGTTTTATTTTGAAACGGAGTACTTTTGCAAGCAAAATAAAGTCTATGAACGCAAAAAAAATATCTTCTGCATTGATTTCCGTTTTCTCCAAGGAAGGACTGGATGAAATCGCGGAGTTGTTCCATAAAAACCATGTAAAAATATACAGTACCGGAGGAACAGCCGCCCATATAGAAAAGCTCGGAATTCCGGTAACCAGGGTGGAAGACATCACCGGTTACCCCTCTATACTGGAAGGCAGGGTTAAGACTCTTCATCCCGCTGTTTTCGGTGGGATTTTAGCACGGAGAGAAAAAGCGCATTTGGAGACACTTTCTCAATACGAGATTCCCTCCATCGACTGTGTTGTTGTCGACCTCTACCCCTTTGAGGATACGGTAAAAAGTGGCGCAACCGACAGCGAAATAATTGAAAAAATCGACATCGGTGGAATTTCCCTCATTCGGGCTGCTGCCAAGAACCACAGAGATGTGGTCGTCATTCCCTCCAAAGAATCCTATGGGGAGTTGTGCTCTATTCTCAAAAAATCAGGGCCCTATTTTACCGATTCCGAAAGAAAAAAGCTGGCTTTGAAAGCATTTGCTCTTTCTTCTCACTACGATACGGCCATAAGAGACTATTTTATATCTGAAGTGGGACCTGAATCCGATGATCCGACATCGCCTACAACTCCTTTGCGCTACGGTGAAAACCCACATCAAAACGGTTATTTCCAGGGCAATTTTGATGAATTATTTGAAAAACTCAATGGCAAAGAGCTCTCTTACAACAATCTACTGGATGTAGATGCCATCATTGGATTGATGTCTGAATTTGTTGAACAGTGGCCCACAGTGGCCGTGGTAAAACACAACAACAGTTGTGGCCTGGCTACGGCCAATCATCTCCCGGAGGCCTGGAAAAAAGCCCTTTCCGGCGATCCGGTTTCCGCTTTTGGGGGAATCATTTGCACCAATCGCAAAATCGATAAGGAAACGGCCGAAGCCATAGATCAGATATTTTACGAAGTACTCATCGCCCCCGATTTCGACCAGGATGCCCTGCAGCTGCTCACAAAAAAGAAAAAAAGGATTGTACTGAAATTGAAAAAATTCCCGTCCAGACCTTGTGTTGAGAGGAGTTGTTTAAACGGAAAATTGGTTCAGGACGCCGATAGGGTAGTGCACAAAGCAGAGGACTGGAAGGTGGCGACTCGCAAAAAAGCGGGGCATGCACAGATGAAGGACATCCTTTTTGCCAATAAAGTGGTGAAACACCTGAAGAGCAATGCCATTGCCCTGGTCAAAGGGGAGGTATTGTTGGGTATGGGAGCCGGAAGTACTTCCAGGGTGGACGCACTCCGGCAAGCCATTAAAAAGGCAGAGGACAACGGTTTTGATTTATACGGTGCAGTCATGGCTTCAGATGCCTTTTTTCCGTTTAAAGATTGCGTTGAAATTGCCCATGAAGCTGGGGTGCAGTGCGTGGTTCAGCCCGGAGGTTCAGTCAAAGATCAGGAAAGTATAGATTTTTGTGACGAGCATGAAATGAGTATGTATATGACCGGCATCAGACACTTTAAGCATTGATATTGGATCTGGTACTTGACATAGGAAATACCAAAGTAAAGTGGGGACTTTTTTCAAATGACCGGACTCCGGAATTTGGAGAGTGCGAGTCTGCACATTTTCCTCCCAAAGCTCTTGGGGGGAAGAAACCAAAATCGGTTGTTTACGCCAGTACGCACGCGCATACAGGTAAACTAATCAGTGCTTTTGCCTCGGCTTCATTGGTTCAAAATATGCGGGAGCTGCCTTTTGAATTCAAGACAAAATACACCACTCCTGAAACACTGGGAGAGGATCGAATTGCGGCAGTGATTGGAGCCTTAAAGTTATTTCCCGATAAAAATGTACTCATTGTCGATGCAGGCAGTTGTATAACGTATGATTTTGTGGGGGAAGATGGAGTTCATGAAGGGGGGATGATCAGCCCTGGCCTCCATATGCGATTAAAAGCCATGCATCAATTTACCGGTAAGTTGCCCCTGGCTGAAGTTCCGGAAATTCCAAATCCCCTGGGAAGAAGTACTGCAGAAGCCATTGGGCAGGGGGCACTGATGGGATGCGTATACGAAATCGAGAGTTACATCAGTTATTTACAGTATCAAAACAAAAACCTTCATACAATATTAACAGGGGGAGATGGAAAGCTTTTTGTTAAATTCATAAAAAAGAAGATATTTGCACAGCACAATTTGGTTTTATCGGGTATCAAAAAAAAACAAAAAAAATATGCTCAATAAAAAACTGGTTACCCATTTCATTTGCTGCCTGCTCTTTCTGGGTTTTGCACTGGAATTAAAAGCACAAACATCGGTGGTCTCTCCATATTCCAGAATTGGGGTGGGAGAACTTCAATCACCCGACCTTTCCTTTTTACAGGGGAGTGGTTTGTCTTCTTCTTTTTGGTCTTACCGGGATTTGAATCTCGCAAATCCTGCCTCATATGCCTATTTGAGGACGGCTTCTTTGAACATTGGTTTCAATGTGCAATACAACAATCTGAGGGACGATAATAGCAGCACCGATGTTTGGAGTGGAGGCCTGAATACCATCGCCATCGGTTTTCCTCTCATCAATACTGTCAATGAATTACTCGAACAAACTTATTCTGACTGGAGGTACGGTTCCGTCATTGCACTCCAACCTTATTCCGGGGTGGGATACGATATGCAATCCACTGAAATCGATGCTGAACTGGGGAGTGTGATCAGTGAATTTTCCGGCACAGGAGGCACCCAGCTGGCCTTTATCGGACAATCTATTCGGTACAAAAATACAAGTATTGGAGCCAATTTGGGGTATTTGTTCGGATCCCTGGAGCAATCCAGAGAAGTTACATTTGCTGATTTGGGTTTTCACTACCGAAATGTATTCGAAGACGACATCAAAACGAACGGCTTTTACTGGAAAGTCGGTTTTATGCACGACATCATTCTCAACCGTTCTGATACCGATCCCTATTTCGATGACCGGGGCAAGCCATTGACCTACATTTCGATCGGTTTACACGGAAAACCGGCCACTGGATTCAACAGTAAATCAAACAGCCTCCATATGGCTCAGCACCTCAGCGAACGCATTCCCACCAGAGATACACTTTTATTTGTACAGGACGACAAAACAAGTGGTCAGCTTCCACCAGAATTTGGATTGGGTGCATCTTATAATATAAAGGATAAATTGATGGCCGGTTTTGATATTCAACTGGGACTTTGGAGTCAATACGAAAATGATGCCCGGGAGGATGAATTGAAAAATTCTTTCAGAATGTCTGTTGGAGGAGCGTACACACCGGATCACAATTCCATCCATAGCTTTTTTGAAAGAGTGACTTACAGAGCCGGGCTGTATTACTACCAGGATCCGCGCGTAGCCAATGGCCAGCAATTGGAAGAGTACGGTCTGACCTTCGGTATGAGTTTGCCGTTTATCGTTCAGCGAAACAGGAGTACTATGCACACGACTTTCAAATTGGGAAGAAGGGGTATAGACGAAGGATTGAGAGAAACATTTTTCAATATGAGTTTTGGGTTTACGGTAAACGACAATACCTGGTTTATAAAAAGAAGATTTGATTAATAACTTATCGAACTATGGACAAATTCATGAATCTCGCTAATTTTCCTGTCAGCAGGAATATACTTGTAGTTTTATCCCTGATTTTCACTTTCAACACGGCACCCCTTTCTAATGTGGATGCGCAGTGTGAGACTTGGTTGGAGCTATCTAACAGAGATGACATCACTGGTTCACATTCCATTTACCGACAAGCACTTCGGTCCAATGACATGGACATTGCCATTGAACATTGGAGAATTGCCTATGAAAATGCACCCGCAGCCGATGGACAGCGCGATTTTCACTATACTGATGGAATAACCATTTACAAATACAAAATTGAACAAACAGAGGACGAAGCACTCATTAAAGAATACAGAGAAAAAATAATCCAATTGTACGAGGAGGCCGTTCATTGTTATTTGCATGAAAAAATCGCCCTCAGGAACTGCACGGATTCCGAGTGCTACAGAAAACGGGCAGGGGTTTTGCTTGGTCGCATGACCTACGATATGTTTTACGAATTCAAATCACCACCCTCAAAAATTTACGAGGTTTCTAATCGGGTCTTTCACTTGTCCGGTATGGACGTAGAATACATTGCACTGGTTCCGGCCATCGCTTCTTTGAGCAGCTTATATCGCGCTGGAAGAATTCCCGATTCTGAGGCCGCTGAATTTCACCAATTGATTGAAGAGGTGCATCAGTACAATGTCGAACACAACGATAGGTACAGAGAGCAATACGAAGCTGTCAGATCCTCGATCAGGCACTATGTCAATCAATTCGAAAGTGATCTGTACGATTGTGAATATTTCAAAGAGCGCTTCATTCCTGAATTCGAGGCGAGGTCTCACGACGGCGAACTGGCCAGGACTCTATACAGCCGATTGCTCAACAGAGGCTGTGACGAAAACGATCCCGATCTCGTCGAACTGCGTTTGAGAAGTAAAGCTTTTGTCGACAGCGTTAACGTGGCCATGAAGGATGACCTGGAGCGCAGAAACCCTGCTTTAGCTGCCCGAAGAATGTTTGAAGAGGGCGATTTTAATGGCGCTGTTAAGCACTATAAAAAAGCCATAGATATAGAGGAGGATGACGAACGCAAGGGGGAGTTTTACTTTCGGATTGCCTCCATTCAGGGAAGACAACTCAATGAATACAGCAGAGCCAGAAGGAATGCCCTAAAGGCCGCTGAATTCAAATCCAACTGGGGAGCCCCGTATATATTGATTGGAGACCTCTATGCAGCTACCAGTCGATCCTGTGGAGATGATTGGGATCAACGGCTCGCCGTATTGGCCGCAATAGACAAATACAGAATGGCTGCTCGTATAGACTCTGAAGTGGCAGATGATGCCAGGAATAGGGCCAGTCGCTATATTTCTTCTAAGCCGGACCCACAGGAAGGACACATGAGATCCGTATCGCAAGGCGACAGAGTCAAAGTAGGTTGTTGGATCAACGAAACGGTTACGGTTCGATTCAAAGAGAACTGATTGGGAAATTTTTTGTTGTATCTTTTACATCCTTCATAAAAACCCATGAGCATGTTCTCTGCACTAATAAAACGCAATATTTTTTCAAGCTGGTTTGCCCTTTTGGTATTGGGATCCCTATTTCTTTATCAATGTTCACCCCGAACAGGTGAAACTGTCCAGCTTCCGGATGAAAACGGTCAGGCTGAATCCGAAGATGAGAGTGTAGTTGACGCCCGATGTGCGACTTTTGAATCCATTCCACGCGGTGACCGATATATTGAGTCTTACGTCCTCTACCGCGACTTTTTGAGAGCCGGAGACATGGAAGAAGCTTTTGGATATTGGAGACAAGTTTTTAAAAATACACCGGCTGCCGATGGCCAGCGTTGGACAGTATTCAGCGATGGGATTCGCTTTTACGAGTGGAAACTCCAGGGTGAGGACAATGAAAACAAGCGAGCCGAGCACATCGATAAAATCCTGGAACTCTACGATCTGATTGGAATATGCTATCCCCAACAATTTGCTTTCTCTCAGGGAAGAAAAGCATTTGATTTGTATTACAATTACCGGGGACACAAAAGTGATAAAGCCGTTTACGATATTTTTCAAACTTCGATGGACGCCTTTGAAGAAGATGTTCAGGCTTTTATCATAAATCCCTATACCGCTCTAATGGTGAGGTTATTTGTGGATGGGGAAATCGATACGCTCGAGGCTCAGCAAACAGCCATGAAAATTCTGGCCGTTGTGGATTTGTACGGAGATGTTGAAGACGACGCCTGGAGTGTTGTAAAAACATACGCGCCCCAAAGGTTGGCCGACCTGGAAGTCGTTTCCGGTTTTTACCCTTGTGAATACTACCTCGACAAATATTCTGATTTGTATTACGATGATCCGAAAAATTGTGAAAATATCCAATTGGTACTCTCCAGGTTACTTTGGGGTAATTGTTCTGAAGACCTTGAGATAGTAACCCGGCTGAGAGCTTCCATGGACGAACACTGTCAAATTCCCGTGACCGCTTCTTCCCTGGTGAGAAACGCATATGAAGCCATGCGTGAAGGGCGATTCAGAACTTCTATTAATTATTTTGAGCAAGCTATATCTGAAGAAGTGGATCTCCATAAAAAAGCGGATTACTCGCTCACTATCGGAAAAATATACTACAGCCATCTTCGCGACTTCCCAAAAGCCAGAGAAGCAGCACTTAAAGCTGCGGGGTTTCGACCCAATTGGGGAGAACCGTACATTCTCATCGGCAAACTCTACGCCTCCAGCGGTCCATTGTGCGGCCCCGGAACGGGGTGGGACAGTCAAGTGGTCACCTGGGTTGCTATCGATGCCTGGGAAAGGGCCAAACAAATAGATCCGTCAGTGAGCGGAGAAGCCAATCAATTAATTGCGACCTATGAACGCTACATGCCCTCCAGAGCAGATATCTTTCAAAGAAACGTCAACGAAGGGGACGATTACTTCGTGGCGTGCTGGATTCAGCGATCAACTACCATTCGGGCGGCAGTGAATTAATTGGCCAATATCCTGGACACTTTATTCAACTCATGTATTCACCTCCTTGAATTCAATGCTAGTTTCGATTGAAGAGGTGTTTTTCAAACCAGTAAAAAATTCTCCGATACTCATCGCTCCAACTGGATCCCTCTATAAAACCGTGATCTTCTAAAGGGTAAAGTGCGAGATCCCAATCCTCTTTACCCAACTCGATCAACCGCTGACTGAGCCTTACTACATCCTGAAACTGAACGTTCACATCAATAACGCCATGCAACATCAACAATGGGCCTTCCAGTCCCTCTGCGTGATATATGGGTGAACTCCGGTGGTAAGCCAGGCTGTCTTCAACAGGTGTGTTGAGTATATTGGAAGTGTAACCGTGATTGTAATGGGCCCAGTCTGTGACCGATCTCAAAGCTGCAGCCGCACTGAATGTCTCTCCCTCCAAAAACATGGCCATGATGGATATAAACCCCCCGTAGGACCCTCCGTAAATTCCAATTTTATCGGCATCAATCCCCTGGTGTTGAACCAACCACTCTGCTCCGTCGACCTGATCGGTCAAATCAACACCCCCCATATGTCGGTAAATGGCTGTTCTCCAGTCCCTTCCATAGCCGGCACTTGCCCTAAAGTCAATATCGAGTACCGTATATCCGTTGTCTGTTAGGATGTTGTGAAACATGTATTCCCTGAAATAAGAACTCCACCAATGGTGAACATTCTGTAAGTAACCCGCTCCGTG
>SKYC01000065.1 GCA_007128085.1 Saprospiraceae bacterium
ATCAGCTCACTCAACCCACATTATTATTTAAATGAAAGACAGAAAAAGAAAAGACAGAATTACCTATCTAATCGCCGATTTTATATCGGCTTTTTTGGCATTCCTTTTGTTGGTCTATATTGCGGGGGATCGGATAGCTGCAAACCATCCATTACAGGATACGGGAGCGCAAATTGTATTGTCCCTGTTAGTCGCCGGTATTTGGATGTTGTTTTATTATTTAAGTGAAAGTCAACGAGATATATACCGCTATTCCAGGCTACAGGTATTTGCAAAAACCATTGTTTATTCAGCCCTCGGTACGCTTTTTATTCTGGGTCTCTTTTCCATCACACAGGAGTATAAATCAGAATTTGTGAACTTGCGACTGTGGGGCACCTACGCGCTTCTCCACTTTTCACTGACGGCCTCCTCCAGGATGTTCTTTCTGACATTGGCGAGCAGGCGATTGAAGTCCGCCCGCGTGACTTACAATACCATAATCATCGGGGGAAGCCAAAGTGCCCGGGAACTCTATGAAGAAATCGTAGAAATGCCCAAAAGCCTGGGAAATAATTTTATTGGATATGTCGACATCAATGGGCGCTCCGATAAAGCCCTGGAAGGCAAGCTCCCCAACATTGGCAACTACAAACAAATGCCGGAAATCATCGCAAAATACGGAGTGGAAGAGGCCATCATAGCCATGGAGAAAGCAGATTCAAAAAAGTTGAATACCGTTTTAAACGAACTGTTCGAACATCAGGACAAGATACTCGTAAAAGTCATACCGGATATGTACGACATTGTCCTCGGCAAAGTGAAAATGAGTCATGTTTACGGTGCCGCACTGATTGAAATACGAAGACACCTGATGCCCCCCTGGCAGAAACACCTCAAAAGACTGATCGATATTTTGGTGAGTTTAATTTGCCTGCTGTTGTTGTCTCCACTTTTCCTGTACATTTTTATTCGGGTCAAACTCTCCTCTTCCGGCCCTGTTTTTTACAAACAAGAGCGCATTGGACTGAATGGAAATCCATTTAACATCATCAAATTCAGGAGCATGTATGTGGATGCGGAAAAGGACGGTCCTCAATTGTCCCACGAAAGGGATTCGAGGTGTACCCCCTGGGGCGCTGTTATGCGAAAATGGAGGCTGGATGAATTGCCTCAGTTCTGGAATGTACTCAAAGGCGATATGTCGCTGGTGGGACCGAGACCCGAAAGAGCGTTTTACATCGATCAAATCATGCAAAGGGCACCGCATTACAAACATTTATTGAAAGTCAGACCGGGAATCACCTCCTGGGGACAGGTAAAATACGGCTATGCTTCCAATGTAGACCAGATGGTTCATCGACTGAAATTCGACATTTTGTACATTGAAAATATGTCCCTGTCTCTGGACTTTAAAATTCTTTTTTATACCGCGCTTGTTCTTTTGCAGGGGAAGGGTAAATAAATGTCGATCTTAGGATTAAAGTAAAAAAGAAACTATGTGTAAAAACTACGGCTTCGCGATTTCTCCATTTTGTCTGCATCACAGATTTCCACACCTGCCCCAACGCAGTCGGGGGATTACTGGATGACACGGATTTGTTGATTGACATTATATTAAGTTTAAGTAATTGAGAGCTATCGTATTACTTAGAAGATTTGAGCGCACTTTGCGCCTTTGCGTCTTTGCGAGAAATCAAAAAAAGCCAATATTAGGGTTCAAGTTTAAAAAACTACTGCTTCGCAATTTGTTCACTTTGTCTGAATCACTAATTTGCATGCCTGCCCCAACGCAGTCGGGGGATTATAAGGTGACACGGAAAAACATTGCGTACCTAACGGCACGCCCTCCCCCTATTTTTTCATTCTTTCGTATTTGCATATTTTCAAACTGGTTCAATTTACTTAGATATAGAACTCAATCGACTCCAAAACAGTCCCGACGAGACCCCCGGACACTTTCATTCAAAGATGATTTCTGTGGCACCAAATCCGAATTTGGGGTGGTACTCATTTTTGGCCTCTTTTACTCCTGTGAGCTTACCGGCAATTTCACCAACAGCCTTACGGAGCTTCCCCTGCCCCACTCCATGTATGATAAATACGCGATCTACGCCAATCCGAAGCGCCTGATCAAGGTACTTATTGAGAGCAGAAAGTTGAATCATCAAGACCATTTGGGCATTGATCTTTGAGGGATCCTCTACCAGTTTTTCCAAATGGAGATCCAGAACCGGATTAAAATTGACGTATTCCTCCGTATTGTACAAATCTATTTTTCGATACCTGCCATGCGCCAGGTCTTCGGACTTGCGTTTATAAGAGATTTTACTCTGCTTCTCCCCTTCTTGTACTTCCAACTTGTAAATGGTGGCTGGGCCGCCCAAATCACTGCTGTACTGCTGTTTGGTGACAAAATCCTTTGCACGAATTTTCAATTGTCCCCGAAATTGGCCCTCCAAACCGACCGTGGAGTACATTCCCATTTGGTAATGGAAAACGGGACTGGATTCGACGAACTGATTGGGTATAGAATACAGCTGACAGAGCTCACCCGGATGGATGACCACTCCTTTAGCAGAGTACTCCTTACTAATCCCTTCAACGGAACAATCGCCAATCAACCGGAACGTCCCGGAGTTGCGCAGAAAAAAATGGAGGATTACCTGGGATTCTCCTGCCTCGCGCTGTACCAAAAGTTGTATCATTTTCAATAATATTTTATCTTCGACGGCTATGAATATCGCCCGCCCTCCGCTCAAAGGTCTCAAAAAAATTCCGCTTTCCTTTATTCTACCCTCCTAATTTATGGAAAAGAGAAAAGCTTTACCTTTGCACCAACAATGCATTGCCCACTGTCGTTAGTGCCCTATAACCCGGGACAAATGACAAAGCAGTCAGTAATATACAACGAAAGACACACGGGTTTTACTTTATATTCCACATCGTCAGTATTACGAGAGAAATAAAATGCAAACAAATGACAAAAGGTAAGGGCGCTCAAAAAGTTTACGCCATCAAAGAGGCCTTTTACACCCTTCAGGGAGAGGGCTTCCACAGTGGAAGACCGGCTGTATTTCTGCGGTTTTCCGGATGCAACCTCTGGTCCGGACTGGAAAAAGACCGGGAAACAGCCATCTGTAAATTTTGCGATACGGACTTTTGGGGGATCGACGGACAGAACGGCGGGAAATATACAGCCGGTGATCTGGTGAAAATGCTCGAAAGTCTCTGGCCGGCAGACGGTGAAGAAAATACCCGGTTTGTCGTTTGTACCGGTGGCGAGCCCATGCTTCAACTGGATGAACCACTCATTGACCTCCTCCACGGGGCTCGTTTTGAAATCGCACTGGAGACCAACGGCACGCTCAAGGTTCCGGAATCAGTTGACTGGATTTGCGTCAGCCCCAAAGCGGGAACGGAAGTCCAGCAAAAAGAGGGCGATGAACTCAAACTGGTCTACCCACAAAAGGGTATTTCCCCCGAATCGGTGGCGCATTGGAATTTTACTCATCTTTTTCTCCAGCCCATGGACGGTGGACAAACCGAAAAAAATACGCGGGCCTGTCTGGAGTACTGTCTCAAAAATCCCCGGTGGAAACTGAGTCTACAAACCCACAAAACCCTGGGCATTCCGTGATTTAAAGTATCGTCTGATTCAATTATTTTAGGACTATTTACCCGCACAATACCCCTCTGTAGATGGCGTGCTGTCAAAAGACAGGCCTTCCGGGTCGGGACTTATTCTAAATTCTTTATCTTTGCAGAGGCAACAATGAGTTTCCCCATCTCATTCACGCCCCTGTAATGCCTGGCGGACAGATGGAACGCTTGAAAAAGCCCATCTGCCAAAAGCATTGACTTTCGGATATTTGCATTTAACGGGCGCAAAAGAAAAAATAAATGAAGGTTCTGATTAAGAAGGCAATTATCATAGAGCCCGGAAAGGGAAGCCCGGGAAAAAAAGTAGATATCCTCATAAAGGACGGTATTATTACGGCCGTGGAGAAGGATATTGAAGTCGAAGGTGCTCAAACTCTTGAATTTGATAACCTGCATGTATCGCCGGGATGGATCGATCTGGGGACCCAGCACGGTGAACCCGGCTTCGAACAGAGGGAAACTTTGGAATCCCTGGCTCTGTCTGCCGTCAATGGCGGGTACACGGCGCTCGCTGTAGCACCCAATACGGACCCACCTGTGCAGAGGCGGTCAGAAATAGACTCTCTTCTGAAAAAGTCGGAGAATCTGCCCGTCCATATCCTTCCGGTGGGCGCTGCCACAGAAAACTGTGAGGGCCAGAACCTGAATGAATACATGGATATGGCCAAATCGGGTGCCATTGCTTTCTCGGATGGAAGAAGGCCCATCACCGATTCCGGAACCCTCAGCCGAACACTGATTTACGCTTCAGCCGCAAATAAACCGATCATCAACCGACCATTACAAATGAGTTTTAGCCCTTTTGGAATCATCCACGAGGGTAAGCAGAGCCTAAAATTGGGACTGGAGGGAATTCCCGCAGAAGCAGAGACCATTGCACTCCAGCAAGATCTGTCGGTATTTAAATACTCGGGAGGAAAGCTGATCGAGCTGGGGATCAGTTCAGAGAACTCGATTGCGCTTTTAAAGAACAAGCCGGAAGGGTTTTACTGCGGAGTGGCCGCCATGAATATACTCTTCACAGACGATGAATTGAAGGAGTTCAATACCTATTGCAAAGTAATGCCTCCCCTCAGAGCGGAATCGGATAAAAATGCACTTATCCATGCGATAAAAAATGGAGAAATAGACTTTATTTTCAGCAATCACGATCCCGGCGAGGCCGAGATTAAGGATGTGGAATTCGGTGCAGCCGCTTTTGGGGCATCCACACTGGACAACTGTTTCAGCATGGCCTGGACTGCACTCAAGGGTCATCTGCAATTGACCGATTTTATACAATTAATTTGCCACAACCCCTACCGCGCCCTTCAACTCACTCCCCCAAACGTAAAACCCGGGTCGGAAGCCAACCTTACACTTTTTGACCCCGACAAAGAAGTCGTATTCCAAAAGGCGGACCTACAATCCTTATCCTCTGCCAATCCAGCCCTTAACAGACCATTAGTCGGTCAGGTATACGGGACGATCATCGGAAAATCTCTGAATTTTATCTAAAATTTCTGAAAAAGCTGAAAATTTGATATTTCTTTGTCTTTAAATAAAAAACTAAAAAAATGGAAAACAAACCAACGGTTCTCAGCACTGCGACAAGATTTGGACTCACCGGAGCCTTGCTTCTCATCGTCATCACTTTTATACTGACTCTGATTTTAGCAACCGAATCCATAACGTTCAACATAATGAGTTTCATCGTCAATACCGCGATTTGTGTGGGCATTGGTATTTTTGCCATTAAACATTACCGCGATATTGGCAATGCAGGAGTTATTGGTTTTTCCAATGCCTTTGTAGTCAGCTTTCTCAGTCTATTGATCGCCGCCCTTTGTTTGTCTTTTTACCATGTCATCCACTACACCTTCATCGAGCCCGAGTTTTACGAGGGGGTATTGGAGGAGTTGAGATTCACTTACGAAGAAATGGGTATGGATGAAGAAGCCACAGAATTAGCAGTTTCCTGGGTGAAAATTTTTCAATCGCCCATCGTTTCATTTTTGTATTACACTTTTTTCTACGCTATAGGTGCGGCCTTAATTTCTCTTGTTACAGGCCTTATTATGAAAAAAGAAGAACCCCAGTCTTACCTGTAAATTCGGAAAAGTAAAGCCCGTTAAAAGTATAAAATCTGCTGTAGTAAAAAGGACCGGTGGGAAGCATAATTCGAATAAAATGCCAACTATATGAATGAAAGGAACAAAACGGGATTGATTTGCGGCTTGTCAGTTGTCGCTTACCTATTTGTTTTATGGGTCGTTCAAAAGGAGTTGTTGTTTGATTTTTGGGCATTTAACCTGATGTGGTTGCCCTATTTTTACTTTGTTTTTGTAGTCATTAAAAAAAGTTACGATGAAAATCCGGAAATTGATTTTCGGGGAATGGTCCGCGAGGGATTTGTTGTGTACCTCATCGCTCAATGCATTTATTACGCGGGCTACTATTTACTATTTTTTGAAATTGACCCTACTCTATTGGAATTGCAGGCATCTATAGACATGGAGCGAATAGAACAGACGCGGGGTATATTGGGAGATCAGCGTGCAGATGAGATGATAAAAAGCTACGAAGAAGATGCGGGAAAAATGACGCCGGGGGATTTACTCAAACAATTTGTGCCTTCATTGCTGCCGGGATTCATAATTGCTGCTATTTTTGCATTAATCGTTAAAAGACCCGGGGAATAATGCCAGAAATCAGCATAATCATACCTCTCTTCAATGAAGAAGAATCCATTCCTGAATTACTCAGGTGGATCGAAGAAGTGATGAGCGGTTACAAGAAGTCCTATGAAATCATACTGGTCGACGACGGAAGTACAGACAATTCCTGGTCGACCATTGAGGAGATGTCGAAAAAATACAGTCACTTGAAGGCCGTGCGATTCAGAACGAATTACGGAAAATCAGCGGGACTTCAAAAGGGTTTTGAGGTGGCATCGGGAGAAGTGGTCATTACTATGGATGCTGATTTGCAGGACAGCCCGGAAGAAATTCCCGAATTGCATCAAATGATACTTGAGCAGGATTTGGACCTGATTTCGGGCTGGAAAAAGAAAAGGTACGACCCCATCACCAAGACCATTCCCACCAAGTTGTTTAATTACACCACCCGTTTAATTTCCGGTGTCAAACTCAACGATATCAACTGTGGACTGAAGGCCTACCGAAAAGAGGTGGTAAAATCCATTGAGGTCTACGGAGAGATGCATCGCTACATACCCGTCATTGCCAAGTGGGCCGGTTTTAACAAGATAGGAGAGAAAGTGGTGGAGCATCAGGCGCGAAAATTCGGAAAAACCAAATTCGGTCCCGAGCGATTCATCAACGGGTTTCTCGATTTACTCTCCATTACTTTGGTGGGAAAATTCGGAAAAAAACCCATGCATTTTTTCGGACCTCTCGGCACTTTTTTCTTCCTCACCGGCTTTTTAATACTCGCCTACCTGAGCATTTTGAAATTGGTCTATTCAATGACCCAAATGACTGCCAGGCCGCTGTTTTTTTACGGTCTTTTATCCTTTATTTTTGGTGCGCAATTGTTCCTGACCGGCTTTCTGGCAGAAATGGTTTCGCGCAATTCTCCGAGGAGAAACACCTACAGCATTAAAGAAAC
>SKYC01000242.1 GCA_007128085.1 Saprospiraceae bacterium
CCTGGCACCCACAGAAGCGTTCAGGCTTTTAAAAGCTCCATCCACAATTGCATCGATGAGACAGGCTTGATGAGTGCGCGCGTATTCATTCCAGCAGGTGAGCTGTTCCGGGCTCAACTCCCCCTCCATATCTATTCTTGAATCAATCGGGCCGAATAGGTGATTCAAAACAGACCCAATTCCCAACCGGGTGTTGGGATCGGCATCTATTGACCGGGCTACTTTCTCTATAGCCCTCTGAATTTTTCCTGCTTTTTTCGTAAAATCCTCCGGAACACCGTAGTAAAGGGAAACGAAGTTGTTGTAGTCCCTGGCTGAGAAAAAGTCTTTATCGAGCATATGGTCAGAGAGGTATTCGTTGGAAGAGCTCAAAAAGAAAGTGAGGTTTTCCACCAATACGGCTTCTTGTCGTTCCTCCGGCAATAAATTTTCGGACTGCAGGCCAGCGGGAAGTCCAATTAAAAGGATACATGTGATGATCCATCCTCTGAAAATGGTTTTAAATAAGCTGTCTGATTTCATGCTATCTCGGTTTTTGAACTTTAAAGATAACATTAATTGATTAAAGTTGGTGGAGGAAAAGGTAAAAATCCCATTTTACTCTCTGTAAAAAAGTCTTCGAAAAGCAGAGGGTAATTCATTCGGCTTCAGAAGAGCTGAGACTAAAGGAAGCTGTGTTTATTACCTCCGGCTCGGATCGGCCCTCTTGAATTTCAAGTATTTGGTTCAAAGGTGGATTTTGAAAAACATCCACGGTGGTTTGATGTGGCCACTCCACCACAATTTCATTGATCTTTGCGGCATCGCCCAGACCAATTTCGGTGCGGAGGGGATTGCCCCCAAAAGTACCTCCTGAGTTTACGACTCTGTAGATTTCCCTGACTTCACCTTCTTCATTCTCAACCTCTACTTTTATCCTGGCTCCGATGCCCGACCGGTTGGATTGAACGCCCTCCGTAACGATATGAACCCAGTTGCTCTCCTCCAATGGGTTTTCAAAAAGTAAGTTGAACGCAACATCTCCCTCGAAGGCACCGCCCTGCACAGCGTAAATGTCCTGATCCCCGTCGTTGTCAAAATCGGCAAAAGCAATGCCATGCCCTTTTTGAATATGACCAAACCCGAAATAAGTCACCTCCTGAAATGATTGACCAGAGACGTTCTTAAACATCCGGTTGGGGACAATGGACCGGAAGTCCGGCGCTCCCGTTCCCACGTAAAAATCGAGGTAACCGTTGTTGTTCAGGTCACCAAAATTAAACCCCATGGCATAGGTGATTTTGTCGAGTCCTACTTCATGAGTCACATCTTCAAATTTTTCATTTCCGAGATTGCGGAACAATTTCATGGTTTCCCCGGCAGGTGGTTGACCGAGAAGTTCCCTGGAATAGTCTTCTGCCACCTGCTCCAGACGCGTGGAATTATAATCCATGACCAATAAGTCCTGATAGCCATCGTTATCGAAATCGAGGAAGGCCACGGGAAAGCTAAATACCGGCTGGCTCAGGCCGGCCTCTGCGGCCATTTCCTCAAACTGCCAGTTTGAAAAATCGGATCCCCCTCTGTTGACAAATAAGCGATTGGGTTCTCCCATAACAGATACATACAAATCCGGCATCCCGTTGTTGTTGATATCGCCCCAAACCACCCCTTTTGAAAAAACGGTAAGGTCGAGCCCCAGTTGTGGAGCAATATTGGTAAAAGTGCCGTCTCCGTTGTTTCGATACAATTCGTTGGGGTGGGCAATCCCGGCCGCCGTTTGGGATTCATTTCCGATATACAGGTCCAGGTAACCATCGCCATCGAAGTCTGCCCAGGATGCGGTCTGCGTCGGATGAAAGCTCAGGAGGCCGGCTTTTTCAGTGACGTCGGTAAAAGTGCCGTCCCCATTGTTGCGCAAAAGGGAATTGGGGTGGCCACCACCCTCTCCCAACCAGGCTCCTCTGAGAATTAAAATATCGGTATACCCACTGTTGTTGTAGTCTGCATGAACAGCATTTAATCCGCTGACAATGCCATCGAGCCCGGCAGAAAGAGTGGCATCTGTAAAGCTGCCATCGCCATTATTGACAAACAACCTGCATTGATCTTTCAGGCCGTATGAGGTCATGAAAATATCCAGATAACCGTTGTTGTTAAAGTCTGCAACGCACACGCCGCCAGATAACCCGAGAACATCCAGGTCTAAATCAATGGCCACCTCCTTGAAAAACGGGAAATCAATTTCAGGCTTTTCATCCAGGGGCAGCAACCATATTTCCGGAACTTCATCCGGGTATTTACCCAGGGTCATATAAGCGATATTGAGCAGATAGCGGCTATTTAAGTCATTGGGGAATTCCGTTAGAATTTGCTCGTACATTTCTATGGCTTTGGACGACCCTTCCGTCAAATCATGCCACCCATCTTGCTGCAAGGGGACAATACAAGAAGCTGATGTATGATTGGCAACGCAATTTTGTTCTTCACCCAGACGGAGATAGGCCACCGCCATTAAATCGTATATGGGCTTTACCGCGGGTTCAAGAGAAAAACCCTGAGCGATCAATTGTTCCTTTATATTCTCGAGATTCCTGATGGCCTGTTCCGTATTTCCACCGTTCAACAACTGTTGCGTATATGCGATAAAAAGATTGATTCTCTGCTGCGGATCCGTAACATTTTCCAATTGCTCATGGTAAATTTCCGCCATCGCCAGATTCATGTGATAATTCAGGTGGGGATCAGAATGAACAGCGATGGAGTCGAGTGTACCGAGCATATTCCGGTGAGTGTCCACCTCCTGTTGTTCCGGACTTTCCGGCTTGCAACTCCAGTATGTACTCATCACCAGAAGCACAAATAAAACAAGCAAAGAACCCCAGTACTTTTCCATCGATATAAATTTTTTCACCTTCAAAAAAACAACATCCAATGATAATAAACAAAATGAATGGGATTCTTAAGGCAACAATAAGTTAATTTGATACTAAAGTGTTAAGCCGTATACTACTGAAAGGTCTTCCTCGCTCGATTGGCGGTTCCCTCTTCTTTTCTCCATTTAGTCAGAATTACAGATTTGCACAGATTTATAGGATGACACGGATTTAGTGATTGCCATTCTATAAACAGTAAGGTGTTTGAAAGCCTGTTGTATAGACATAGCTCTTTTGATAAAAATTAGATCAATCCAAAAACGAATCGAGATGCTTTTTTATCTCGCGAAATTCTCTGTGCTTTCTTCGTGGCCTCTCCACCAATCCCCAACGAATTGGGGAGGGACGCGTGTGGTAATTCAATTAAAAACAATAATTACTCTCAGGACATCCTTTTATAAAAAGAATCATCGATCTACACAGATTAAATCCCTATGACAATTTTAGGACACAAGGGAGATTGATTACCTTTGGGGTAGACTTCAAATGAGGTTGTTATTAATTAAAGTGAAGAATCAAGGTTCATTGATTCTGATGGTTGAAATAGACATCACTTTGAATTTTGTGTCTGCATTTAATCGGAAGGAAAAAATTCAAATCCATGAAAATAAATCTTATCAGCGATACCGTCACTTTACCCTGCGAGGGAATGAAAAAAGCCATGATCACTGCCGAACTGGGCGACGATGTTTTTAAGACAGACCCCACCATTGTGAAACTGGAAGCCCATGCAGCGGAGATGTTTGGCATGGAGTCGGCATTGTTTTGTCCATCGGGAACCATGACCAATCAGATTGCGATCAACTTACTCACACGACCCATGGACGAGCTTATCTGCGATGAGAATTCACACGTATTTCACTATGAAAATGCCGCTTATGCCCGCCATTCCGGAGTGGGTTTGTACGCGCTAAAGGGAAAAAATGGCAAGCTCAGCCCCAAACTGATTGAATCGGCCATTCGACCACTGACGGATTGGTATCCGCGCAGCAGTTTGGTGGTGATCGAGAACTCCTGCAACAAGGCGGGTGGAACGCATTACAGCCTGGAAGAGATGAAAGCTCTTTCTGAATATTGCAGAGAAAAAGGGCTGGCGATTCACCTGGACGGTGCCCGAATTTTCAATGTGCAGGTCGAGGAGAATTTTTCTCTTTCAGAGCTCGGTCCCTTATTCGATACAGTTTCCATTTGTCTGTCGAAAGGCCTTGGAGCACCGGTCGGCTCCTTACTACTTGGCAAGTCTCAACAAATTGATGAGGCCCGGCGGATCAGAAAAGCCATGGGTGGCGGCATGCGGCAAAGTGGGATACTCGCTGCTGCCGGAATTTTTGCCCTGGAAAACAATATTGAACGATTGACACAGGACCACCATCACGCAAATTTATTGAAAGGAGCGCTGGCTAAATTGGGCACCGTTGAAAATATCCGCGATGCCCGGACCAATATCGTCATGTTTGATGTTCGCCCACCGATGAATGCCGACCTTTTCACTAAATCATTGGAGGAATGCGGAATACTCTGCACTGCTTTTGGCCCGAATACGGTACGCATGGTAACGCACAAGGATATTTCCACTGAAGATATCCACTACTGTGTTCAAAAACTCGAAAAAATCCACTGGTAAACGGCTCAGGAGTCCGCCTGTTTGCGCTTGTTCAACTCATCTCTAATTTCCGCTGCCCGCTCGTAGTTTTCCTCCTTCAGGGTTTCATCGAGCAGGGTCCTCAATTTGGGGATAGACAACTTTTCAAGAGAAGACCGCTTTTTACTTCGGCTCCCTGACCCCGGTTGTTTAACCGGATCGGCAGGATCTCCCTCCTCGGTTTCTTCATAAGAGATTCCCGCGGAGTCGAGAATGAATTCGTAGGTATAGATGGGGCAATTAAAACGCACGGCCATGGCGATGGCATCGCTGGTTCTGGAATCAATTTCGAAAGTTTCACCGGCTTTTTCACACACCAGTCTGGCATAGAAAATACCGTCGTACAACTTGTTGATAATGACTTCTTTCAAAACGATGTCAAAAGTGTCGAGTGTGTTTTTGAATAAATCGTGAGTAAGGGGGCGGTTGGGCGTCATTCTTTCCATGGCAACTGCAATGGCCTGGGCTTCAAACGATCCAATTACAATGGGCAATCTCCGGGTGCCATCTTGTTCCCCAAGTACCACCGCGTAATTATGCGATTGGCTCAGGCTGTGAGACAAGGCCACTATTTCCAACTCTATTTTTGTCATAATCTCTCTCCTCTATATATAAAATAACTCGGTAAATTGCAAATTCCTTCACATCATCCATTATCGGCTTTAAAGCGCTTGACTGCTTCTGTCAGTTTTGGCACGACATCAAACAAATCAGCACAAACGCCGTAGTCGGCAGCTTTAAAAAAGGGCGCTTCAGAGTCCTTGTTTATAACGACAATGACCTTGGAATTATTGACTCCTGCCAAATGTTGTATCGCTCCACTGATACCAATTGCAATGTACAAATTCGGGCGTATCGCAATGCCTGTCTGTCCGACGTGTTCGTGATGGGGCCTCCACTCAGAATCCGCTACGGGCCGGCTACAAGCTGTAGTCGCATTCAGTGCTTCCGCAAGTTCTTCGATAATGTCCCAGTTTTCAGGTCCTTTCATTCCCCTTCCTGCACTGACGACTCGCTCCGCTTCGGGTAGTGGAACTTTCCCGGTCACCACATTCCGCTCGACCAATTCAACTTTGGATTTATTGAATTCAACGTCCTTTTCCTCGACTTCAGGAGAAACCTCTGCTTTGGTCACAGACAGGGAATTGGGAATCAGCGATACCACGCTCTTTTCAGCAACGGCTTCATAGTGTGCAAAAGCTTTTCCCGAAAAAACGGGTTTAACCCATCTCAACTGTCCTCCTGTATTTTCAAACCCTTTGACAGCACTTATACAAGCAGCTTCCAGCCGGACAGATAACCTGCCCGCCAACGCCTTTCCCAAAGCGGTGTGCGACAGCAGGACGGTGTTCGCTCCCAATTCATTGGCCAGGCCGGCAATGACATCCCGGTAGGCAAAGTCATCAAAGTCATTGAGCGCTGAATTATTTACGTGATATATTTTCGAAATCCCATAACCGGAGAGTTCTGAAGGCTGATGGTGGTCACCCAATACCACAGCCGCACAATCCTGATTTCTCTCTTTGGCGAGTTGGCTGCCCAACAGGGCAATTTCAAACGCATTTTTCTTGAATTTTCCGTCTTTACTCTCTGCAAAAACTAGTATCATAGTTGTATTTTAATTTTCGTTAAATAACTTTGGCCTCCTCGTGAAGCAATCTCACCAATTCATCCATATCTTCAGGATCTACCATTTTGACGGCCCCTTTATCTTCCGGTAGCTCAAATTCCTGAATGCGGGTTCGCTCTCCGGCCTCAACCGCCTCTACCACTTCCAATGGCTTTCTTTTGGCCATCATAATGCCGCGCATGTTGGGAATCCTTTGTTCGGCCAGTCCTTTCGCTGCACTGAGTACAAATGGAGGCGATACCTTTACTATTTCTACACCTCCCTCTACATCTCTGTGTACGGTGGCTGTACCGTCCTTGTACTCCAACTTGCTCGAATAAGAAATGAAGGGCAATTCCATCAATTCCGCCAACATACTACCAAAAATACTCCCGTTAAAATCGATGGTTTCCTTTCCGGCCACAATCAAATCGTAGTTTTTACCTTTTGCGTAGGCGGCGATCTGAAAGGCATTATGGTAACTGTCCCTGGAGTCCACATCAATCCGAACCGCCTTATCGGCACCTATGGCAAGTCCTTTTCTCAAAATCGGATCATTGGATGCCGGACCGGCATTGATCACCGTGACCTCTCCCCCATTGGCCTCCTTCAACTCTATGGCCCGGACAAGTGCATACCACTCGTCATAGGGATTCATAATGAACTGTTTTCCCTTTTCATTGTACTCCTTATTGTCTGCAGTAAAATCTATCTTTGCAGTCGTATCCGGAGTCTTACTGACGCAAACCAATATATTCATAAATGATTGTTTTTTTTATATAAATGGAATGCAAATATATCGGTATTGTTCGAATTTATTAATTTTTTCTACGATAGAAAGTCAAGTTTTTTAATCACCCGGACTAAAGTGTCACACATGGAAAATAGACTCAAGCATCTGTTGAATTTATATCGGGAAGGTCCCGAGGATCCGTTTATCCTTTACGCACTGGCGAAGGAGTACGAAAAGCAGAACGATTTAAAAAAGGCTGAAGAACTCTTTGAGCAGCTGGTCGAGGCACACCCTGATTACGTGGGAACGTATTACCATTACGGGGCAGTACTCGAA
>SKYC01000200.1 GCA_007128085.1 Saprospiraceae bacterium
AACATCTTATACAAAAAAAAGGGTTGCAACTTCTACAGCCATAACCCTTTGATAATTGTGTCGGGGTGGCAGGATTCCACGACAGGGCGTGGTCAACTCCCCTACGACCCCATTTTTTTTGGTGGAGTTTAGTTTTGGGATTCATCTTTCAAAAATCTACCCGCTCCTCTCTTTTTGATTGTCTTTTCCAATTTTGCAGATTCATTCCTATCGTCCACTTGCTTTTTCCACTTCAGTTCCCATGGAATACCCCTTCTTGTTTTTCCACTTCTGCCCTTATTGTGTTCTTTCAATCGTCTCTTTAAATCAGAGGTCAGACCCGTATAATATCTGTCGGTGGTTTTGCTGTATATAATATAAACCCACAAAGTGATTTAGTTTCGTTGATTACTCTTCGTCGAGATTATTCTTTAAAAGAAAGCAAGATTAGAACTCTCACAATACTTCAGTTTTCTGCAAATTTTATGCAAATCGTGTGCAAATGAAAAAAGGGTTACAACTTCTACAGTCATAACCCCTTAATAATTGTGTCGGGGTGGCAGGATTCCACGCCAAGGCGTGGTCAAACTCCCCTACGACCCCCTTTTTTGGGGGATTATTGACTTTTCTCTACACTGCTAATTATGCAAAAAAAAAGGGTTACAACTTCTACAGTCATAACCCCTTGATAATTGTGTCGGGGTGGCAGGATTCGAACCTGCGACCCCCTGCTCCCAAAGCAGGTACGCTAACCGGACTGCGCTACACCCCGAATGTGTAAATATTGAATGCGGTGAGGGCGGGATTCGAACCCGCGGTACGAGTTTCCCCGTACGCCGGTTTAGCAAACCGGTGGTTTAAGCCACTCACCCACCTCACCGTTTGCCGCATTTTAATAGTTCCTCTACGCTCTTCTTTAAAAGCGAGTGCAAATATACACAACAACTGTTCTAACGAAAAAATAATTCGACAACTATTTCATAAAACTTAACTGGATATCTTTTTCCAGTTTTTTGACCTTGTCGCAGAAAATTTCATTGGTTTCAATTTGATCCTGAATGGCTTTGTAGGAGTGAATAACAGTACTGTGATCACGGCCTCCGAAACAGCGCCCAATTTCTTTGTAAGATGCCGATGTGTAGTTTTTTGACAAGTACATCCCTATCTGCCTGGCCGATACAATTTCTCTCTTTCTGGATTTTCCCTGTATACTCTCCAGATCGAGACCCAGTGATTCGCATACGAGGCGCTTGATGTTTTCCACACTGACCTCCCTCTCCTCTTTTTCGATAAACTGGGTCATCACTTTTTCTGCCAACTGGAGATCGATGGGGGTGTCGGTTACGGACGACTGGAATAATAGTGAAGTCAGATACCCCTCCAATTCCCTGATGTTGTCCTTGATGTTGTAGCATATGTACTCCAACACTTTGTGGGGGATTTCTACCCTCTCCCCTTCCAGTTTTTGCATTGCGATCACCATCCTCGTCTCAAAATCGGGTGCAGTCAAATCCGCTGACAAGCCCCATTTAAATCGCGTAATCAGGCGATCTTCCATGCCCTCCAGGTCCTTGGGCGGGCGGTCAGATGTCAAAACAATTTGCTTTCCATTCTGATGAATCTGATTAAAAATGTGAAACAGAATTTCCTGGGTTTTTTCCCTGCGGGCCAAAAAATGGATGTCGTCGAGTATAAATACATCCAGCTCCTGATAAAAAGCCACCAACTCATTGGTATTTCCGGTTTTTATCGATTGGTACACCTGGTTGGTGAATTTTTCCGTGCTGACGTACACAATCTTTGCATCGGGGAATTGTTCCCTGGTTTCATTGCCTATGGCGTGTACAAGATGGGTCTTACCGAGGCCGGATTTACCGTAGACGACCAGGGGGTTAAAAGCAGTTTTTCCGGGCTTTTTGGAAATGGCAATGCCCGCCGATCTGGCCAGCTTGTTGCAGTCACCCTCAATAAAATCTCCGAATTTGTATTTTGATACCAGATTGGAATCAAACTTCAACTTTTTTATACCGGGAATCACAAAGGGATTTCTTATTTCACCACTCCCCTTGGCCTTCTGATTACCGGTCGACTTAAGGGGTCTTTTACTTTTGCTCTTCGGCATCATAATTTTGTATTCCAGCCGCGCCCTGGGCCCCAATTCTTCACTTATACTCGACTTCAACAATTCGAGGTAATGCTCCTCAAGGTATTCGAAAAAGAATTCATTGGGCAACTGTACCGTCAGTACATGGTCCTTCAAGGCCACCGGTACAATGGGTTTGAACCAGGTCTGAAACGCCCTGTCAGTCACGCCCTTACGGATCGTTTTCAGACAGGAATCCCAAACTTTTTGTATCTCGGTTTTCATTGTAATTCCAGGTGTATGCAATTAATTCACAGTTTAGATAGGGTGAAAATGGGATCGAAGTTAATTCCTTTTTCCCGATATCGAGGAAGAATTTTTCTCTAAAAATTCCATATTAAAAATCGTGATATTTAATCCCCTAAAAAACAAACAGAGCACCGTTCGGGATCTTTGTTTTTCAGATCGAAATGAGACGCCGGTAACCTTTTTATTCACTACCTCCCCTTCTTTGCTTTCAACAAAAAAAACCAGTAGAGCGTATACCCTGAAAAATAGCTTTCAGAGATGGTTCAAAAAAGGAAGAAAAGACACCGATTTAACCGATGACCGATATCGGCAAAATTTTTTACGGGAAGAAACAGTCCCAGACCTTGATTCACTGCCTGCAACCAAGGTTTGATTTTGATTTTTTCTGCATCCAACCCACGGTCCGGTAAAAATTCACGGTTCAAAAAATGCAGAAAAGTCAAGGGCTCAATTCCTCAACCCAAACATTGGAACAGTTGACGCATTTTCCCTTTCGGTTCTCTTCAAAAAGCAACTCTATTTTCCCCAACATGGTTCCCGACCTTCCCACCTGATTGATTAAAACCGGCTGATTTTTTCTGTTTTTCTCAACCACAGCACTCTCCATGAACAGATGTGTATGGCCTCCGATGATCAGATCAATGTCTTCGGAATTTCTGGCAACCACTACATCAGAAACTTTGTTGGACTCGTACTCAAACCCGAGGTGGGATAAACAGATGACGTAGTCGCACTTTAAATCGCTCTTCAACCGGCCGGCCACCTCATTGGCTACGGTCACCGGATCCAGATACCTGGTCCTTCCGTAAAAGACTTCCGGAACCAACCCGTAGAGTTCTATTCCCAGCCCCAATATACCAATTTTTAAAGGTCCTTTTTCCAATACGATATACTCCTTTACTTTCCCTGCCAGATCGGTTTCGGAAAAATCGTAATTGGAACTCACAAAAGGAAATTCAATGTGGGGCCATTGTTTGACCAGTCCCTCGATACCGGCGTCGAATTCATGGTTTCCTATGGTTGCAGCGTCGTAGCCCATTTTGGACATCAACTTAAACTCCAATTCTCCTCCAAACAAATTAAAATACGGCGTTCCCTGAAGTATATCTCCTGCGTCGAGCAACAACAAATGATCGGACCTTTCCCGGTATTTATTCACCATGGATGCTCGTCTGGCAAACCCTCCCCTGCCCGAGTTTTCTCCGGAATTGGGTGGAAAAGGCTCAATCCTGCTGTGTACATCGTTGGTGTGCAGAATGGTGAGCCGGGTAAGCAGCGGATTTTCGGAAAAGGCCCGTACGGGAATCGCTCCCAGCAACCCCATCCCGGCGCCCAGACCCGCTCTTTTTAAAAAATTCCTCCTCTTCATATTTTGTCCTGTTTCCTATTCATCGAATCGCCCTGCTCTCGCTTTTGAACGATTAAGGTTTAACAATCCTCGGCTCAGCGTCCAATTCCCGCACGTTCTCTCCATCTTCTGTCAGTCCCCTTATGTGATCAATGATCAAATCCCGAACCAATACACCGGTATTGATTTGTTCAAAATCTCTCAAAAATTCGCACTGATCCCCACCGTTTGCCAGGTAGTCATTGGTCGCCAGCCTGTACGACTTCTCGAGGTCGAGTGGGCGATCGCCTATGCGGATATTGTCCGCCCGGCCACCGACTATTTCAAAAGAAATGCCGCGACTCACCGGCCAGCCGTCGTTTCCCGCGATCAAATTACAGAGTTCCAACACCACTGTGCCCGGAATATCCTGCATCACCAGGTAGTTTTCGAATGGCATGAGTTGGTAGATCATTCCCAGGGTTATTTCCCCTTTTGGAATCTCCTCAACCCTCAAACCGTAATAATTTTGCACCACAAAATCCACGGGCCGGTCGGATCGGATTTCGGCCTCATCGTGCATGACATCCGCAAACCAGCGATTGAGTGGACCGTCCGGATGCGCTTTGTAAAGCCGGGAATCTGCATGGCCGATTTTTTCGCCCATGATACGTTCCATCTGCAAACGGTAGGGCTCAATTTTCAGTAAAACGGCGGAATCCACATCCGGATGGGTGTATTCATCCAGGGTGTAATTGCGGTTGTCGACCTGTGCCAGGTGTTGCACCTGATTACAGGAAAAAAGACATGCCAATGCCAAAAGGAAAAGGGGCCGGCCGAAGAACCGGGTCAGTGAGAGGAAACTTTCGCGTCGTTTACAAGAGGAGAGAAGCCTCTCTTCTGATGGCCCTTTGCGCAGTTTCCAGGGGTCTTTCCTCTGATTGATCATAAAAGCTCAAAAGTTTATCCGCCAACTCACTTCCGGCTCCGTCCTTATTGACTTCCACAGATGCTGCAGAAATGGAGTTGACCACGTGTTGGCGGGCTTGTTTGATTATGCTCCACAGATTGTCGGAAATGTACACCTGTTGAGAAATATTGTGATCGAATTCCTGCTGAATGGCAATCAACATGGCCATATGCAGGTCATCGGCAGACATACCGGGAGATTTTATCCTGAGAATAAGGTTGGGAATACTGATTCTCTCGCACAAGAGCGTCAATCGCTCGTAAGCTTGTAATTTCAGAGGAACCGTGGTTTTCTGAACTTCGTTTTTGGTCTCCAGCAATTTCATCTGGTACTGTTTGCCCAAATACGTTTTCAATATGGTATAAGCCGTAGCGAAAACGATAGCGGCCGGAATGACCAGTTTTACAATCTCGAGAATTATTACCGTGGGAGTTGCCATGCTGTAAAGATATAAAATGAAAAATTAATAATGCAGCTCGTTAAATGCCAAATTGATGAAATGTCGCTTATTGAACTTTTTAATGCCCGTAAGTATTACTAACTTTGCAGAACAATTAAAACACAATCATTATGTCGGCAGTAAAGAATGACCAGCCTATAAAGTTGACCAAAGGAGCTGTAGAACAGCTCGAACAAATAAGAAAAAACCAGAACATTCCCGAGTCACACGGTTTGCGCGTAGGTGTGAAAGGCGGTGGTTGTTCAGGCTTTAGTTATATCCTCGGCTTTGATGAACAGAAAGAAAACGACCAGACATTTGAGGTCAACGGCCTTAAAGTAATGATGCAGAAATCACACGGATTGTATCTGCTCGGCATGGAAATTGACTTTGTCGAAGGACTCAACAACCGAGGCTTCAGTTTCTCCAATCCAAATGCAGATGAAACCTGCGGTTGCGGCACCTCGTTTTCTTCCTAGACAACAGCGATCAGATCACATATTGGATATGATCTCTGTTCCAAACTCAGAGCACTTAAGTCGCGTAGCACCTTCCATCATTCTTTCAAAGTCGTAAGTAACGCGCTTTTTAGCAATGGAGCGCTCCAGACCTTTCACAATCAATTCAGCGACTTCGGGCCATTTCATGTACTCGAACATCATCACTCCCGACAAAATAACCGATGAGGGGTTTACCGCATCTTTATTGGCGTATTTGGGAGCCGTACCGTGTGTGGCTTCAAAAATGGCTTTGCCCGTTTCGTAATTGATGTTTGCTCCGGGAGCGATACCAATTCCACCGACCATAGCCGCCAGTGCATCCGAAATATAGTCTCCGTTCAGGTTCAGCGTAGCTATCACTTCGTAATCCTCAGGCTTCAGCAAAATCTGTTGAAGAAAAGCATCGGCTATGCTGTCTTTTACGATTATTTTTCCCGCTTTCTCAGCTTCCGACTGAGCTTTATTGGCCGCTTCCGTTCCCTTTTCTGCTTCAATTCTATCGTATTGTCCCCAGGTAAATGCCTTGTCACCGAACTCTCTTTCTGCCAGGGCGTAGCCCCATTCCTTAAATTTTCCTTCGGTGAATTTCATGATGTTGCCCTTGTGGACAATGGTCACACTCTTTCGATTATTTTCTATGGCGTACTTCATGGCCGCTCTGACCAGGCGCTCTGTACCTTCAACAGAAACCGGTTTTATACCAATGGATGCAGAATTCGGAAAGCGAATTTGCGTCACTCCCATTTCATTGATCAAAAAGTCTTTGACCTTATCGGCTTCCTCGGTCCCATTTTCGTATTCGATTCCCGCATAAATGTCTTCTGTGTTTTCCCTGAAAATGACCATATCGACCTTGTTGGGCTCCTTTACCGGAGAAGGGACTCCTTCGAACCATCTCACGGGGCGCACGCAAGCAAACAAATCCAGTTTTTGACGCAAAGCGACATTCAACGAGCGAATGCCACCGCCCACCGGCGTAGTCAAGGGACCTTTAATGGCCACATTGTACTCCAAAATATCTCTCAGGGTCTCTTCGGGCAGCCACGAGCCTTTTTCTTTAAATGCCTTTTCCCCTGCAAACACCTCTTTCCACTCTATCTTTCTCTTACCACCATAGGCTTTTTCCACCGCTGCGTCAAAAACGCGCACAGCCGCATTCCAAACATCGGGGCCGATACCATCCCCTTCAATAAATGGGATGATCGGGTGATCGGGCACATTTAATTCTCCATTCGCTTTAACGGTTATTTTATTTCCAGACATATCCTTGATTTTAATGAGCTGCAAATTTAGTGAAATTTACGGCAATATTATTAGCCTTCTACATTGATTTGTAAATTAAATCCGCGCTTTGAAAAGGCCCCTTCGGACGCCTTTTTTCGATCGATCCCAGCCGGAATCATCGCGCTGTCGGATCGCCTGAAGGGATGGGTATTTAAACCCGCAGCATGAGAACCGCTTTTTGAAGGCTGATTGAATCACAAAGGCCGGAACAATGATGAATCCTCTGTGTATTAATGTAATAAAAGTCACAATAATA
>SKYC01000159.1 GCA_007128085.1 Saprospiraceae bacterium
CCTTTGTGTCCGGCAGTAAATCTCACGGTCATGGACCGTTTTACCTGTTTATATTTTTACTATACCTACTGGCTGAAGACACAAAAAATTAAAGTGAAACTATTGTGGCCACTGTTTTTCCCATTTCATGTATTAGGTAAAAAAGCCAATTATGACCTTTTACAAGTTGGGATGCAAACAAAAATAGCCTCAATTATAACGATTGAGGCTACCCTTTAACTTGTGAAATTAACTGAGTTTTTACTCAGTTTCAGCCGGTGTCTCCTCTGTTTCTTCCTCTTTTTTCTTGCCTGCGAACTTAGCAAACTTTTTGTTGAATTTGTCGATTCGTCCGGCACTATCGACATATTTCATTTTACCGGTGAAAAATGGGTGGGATTTATTGGAAATCTCCAATTTCACCAGAGGGTATTCATTTCCATCCTCCCAAACAATGGTTTCCTTGCTTGGGGCACAGGACTTCGACAAAAAGGCCTCGTCGCAACTGAAGTCTTTAAAGACCACCAGTCTGTAGTTTTCTGGATGAATATCTTTTTTCATTTTTTTCTTATTTTTAATGAGATCAAAAGATGTTTACCGCCGTTCACTGACAAATAAATATCCCCGATTTTTATGGTAATGATTCAATTGAACTCCCCGGGAGTTTCTGAATTTGGAGTGCAAAGATACAACCTTTGCGAATATTACCAAGTTGAGCCCGGAAAAAATACATCTCTTATGTGTTCAATTTTGTAATTGCGATCGTCAAAGTAGGTAAAACCCAATAAATCAAAACGCACTTCACCCTTGAAATTGTATGTTTCCATGTAGTCTGAGGCTGCCTTGGCGAGGTTTTGCATTTTATTATCGGTGATGGCGTCGAATACATCCGTTGGGTTCCCGAATTTTCGGACTTTTACTTCGTAAAAAACCAGGGTGTTGTTTTCTACTCCGACAATATCCAACTCACAGTGCCCGCTTCGCCAGTTTTGATGGAGGACTTGCACACCCATTGAATTTAGGTAGTTCAAAGCCAATTGCTCCCCCCAGTCGCCTGTTTTTTTGCTCATCGGTTTATCGTTCAAAACTCGTGAGCAAAGTTATTAAATACGGTAAACTTCTTATAATATACCGTTTGTCGGTTCATATTAGTTCGTCAATAGCATTTTACCACAAGGAATATTTACCACTGAACTTGAATGAAGAAATAGAAAGCCAACGGCAATATTTTTATGGAGTTCTATGGGGCGATATTTGCACATGAATTGAATTGGGGTGGAATATCCGTTACACTTCTGTGACAATGGGTTTTTCAAACCTCTAAAATAAATGTTAAATAAAATACCTCTTTTACTGACCTGTTGCAGTTTAAATATTAGGTATTGGTGTAATGTGATTTTTACCAAATGAATATGGGGTGAATTGAAGTGATATGGGTTAAATTTGCAATTGGTTACAGAAGTTTTACCATTAGTTCTTGTAAACAAGACTCAATTAAGAAGACGTAAATTGATGGCGAGTTTGATGGCTCGCCAAATTTTGGTATCATTTTTGTAACATATACCAATAAACCAGTAAATGAAAGTTAGAGAAGTGAATTGATTGGGTGATTGAATGGAGACTGCCTTTGTTTCTGCAAAATCAAAATTACCTTTAAAACTCCTCCGAATAGTTTATTGGTCTGTTTTTATTGATTAAAATTTGAATGCATGATATATGTGTTCGGGTTTTGATTATACTTATTTAAGTAACTATATACTAAAGATATAAAAATTTTTAACCAAAAAACGTAATCTCATGAAAATTAAAACAATTAAAAAATGGTGTTGCAATGCGATGTCAGGGGGTGTGTTGGCAATTTTGCCAATGTTCTTCCTGTTTTCCGTTGTCGGCACGGAGTTAAATGCTCAACAAGTGGATCGACCTTATTCGGAGTCAACTATGGCAGATGCCATAGAGATTCTAAAATCCGAAGTAGTGAACCTTCGACTGGAGGTCAGAAATCAGGGTGGCAGTGACGAAAACTATCTTTTGATGGAATACTACCCTAGTGTTATTAATAAGCTGGGTAGTTCAGAAACTTTTGAAGATGCCTTTATTGGAAGTCTCAATGTGTTTTTTACATCGCAACACGGAAGTATGAGGTCAGAATTGCACCGTTCGATTTTTGGTACTCCTCAGTCACCGGATCCCTCCGGTGGAGATCCTGGTAGTGTTGAGTTTTCAACAGTAGCTTCTCCTGAATTTTATCACGGAGCGGTGGAGTCCGAGTTTAAGCAATTGATCGAAGCTATTGAGGCATCAGAAGGTCACCCTTCTTCGATGCAAGCACTATTTGATTTTATGAACAGCCATAAATAAGTAAAAAGTAATTGAAGTTGATTCTCATTAACCAAAATATAAATCTCATGAAAATAAATTACAAATTAAAAAATTCGATGCTTTGGTGCAGCCTGTTGGCGCTATGTCTGGTGGGCACCAACCAAGCATTTTCACAAACACCCATTTCTTGTCCGGGAAGTCCGGGGCCCTCAAGTTCATTTGATAGCAATATCAATACGCTTGAACTGGTTTGTGAATCTCAAACCATTAATTTCACGGGAACTTGTCCGGGAATTACTGGTGTTGAAAATCAAACAGCCCAGGTAGCTGACTTAGTTATCGGTGGAACCTACACACTGAATGTCAACTATTGGGCATGTAATTTTAGTCAGTTCACTTCCAATGGAGCGGTTTGGATTGATTTTGATGGAAACGGAACTCTTGATATGAGTGAAATGTTGGGGACGACCTCCACTCCTTTTGTTTCTGGTGGAGGGCAAACAGGAACCAATCCCACGGGCGGGGTAGATGCGACCTATACATTTACTGTGCCTTCTGATGCAGAGCCCGGAACCGTGACTATGAGAGCCATGCAACAGGAGACATCTATTACTCCATTGAATCCTTGTGCCTCTTTTATATGGGGATCTATGGTGGACTTCTCAATAGAGTTGATCGGTGTTGATTGTGACATCATTTGTCCGGAAGACATTGTAGTCAATAACGACCCCGGACAGTGCGGCGCTTTCGTTACTGTGCCCGAACCCGAATTCGAAGGACCTGAATGCGGTGGTTCTGTTGGGACGATAGTGGTGTTAGAGGAAGATTTTAACAACTGCTCACAGCCGAGTGGCTGGATCAATACTACCACATCTACCGGATCTACAACTCCCGGAGGTTGTATGGATGCTTTATTTAGTTATGAGTGTGATTCCGATGATACTGCGCCTTTTTGGTTGTCTAATCCAGGCTATCCCTCCGGTTTTGAAGGATGTATAGCTGTGATTGATGACGACGCACCTGGTTCAGGTATTGTTGGAGTTCATTGCATTGAATCACCCGTTATGGACTTGAGTGCAGGTGGAGTGGAGCTCACTTTCGACTTTTTGACCAGAGAGTTCCTTGGAAGTGGCGTATTTATTGTCGAAGCATGGAACGGTAGTTCCTGGGAACAAATATTTACAGAATCCGGAACGACTTCTGGAAGTGGCCAAACAGTCAGTCTGGCAGGTTTTGACAACAGTGATTTTCAAGTTAGGTTCTGTTACGACGATGAAGGTGCTTGGGCCTACGGAATTGCTATAGACAATGTGATTGTCACGGGCAACGATCCCGATGCGGATCCCGAACCGCCCATGTTTACCAATGATTACAACAACACAGATAATGCCAGTGATTTTTACCCGGTGGGTACAACTACGGTGACTTTTTCTTCTCAGGGAATCGGTTCATGTCAAGTGAACATTACTGTAGAAGATAATGAAGCCCCCACATTTCTGAATTGTAACGATATTGAAGTTACTCTCGGAGGAGGTGAGTGCGGACAATTTTTGAACTTTGACTTGGATGTCACCGATAATTGTCCTCCTGTGAGTGCTACAATAGACGGGCCATTCTGTGATCCTTGTCTCAATCCTACAGGAGCTGCAGCATTGGCTTGTGGTGGACCACAGTTTACAGAGAACTCCATCATACAGTTTATTGAGACTCCCGGTGGTGGTTTTATTGAAGGATTTTGCTTTGAGCAGGGAACCGGAGGGTTTCCTCTTTCGCCTGAGATTTTCGTGCATATTCACGAGGAGCAAGCTCCTGGCGTTGTACCTTATGTGAATGGAGGGTTTGATCCTGTGGGGACTTTTAATTTCCCTCTCAGTGCTGCGAACAACGGAACTTGCGTTTGTTTGGACTTCCCCGATCCCGTTGATTTTTCAGGAGGAGGCGTTTGGATCGAGGTTCAGACATTTGAGTGGAGAGCGGTCGCTTCCCCAACTACTTGTGGGGGTACACCAGCTACCGGTAATGACTCCTATATTGTTTCCGCAGCTTGTGGGTTTGCTTCACCAATTACCTTTGCCAGTATTGGTTTTCAAAATGATGCCCCGTTTTCTGTTTTTTATAATTCAGGAGACCTGGATGCCATTCCCGATCCCAATGCACCTGCGGCCTGTAATGAATACCTAAGTGGTGATTTTATTCCGATCGGGGAGCATTGCTTCCAGTACATTGCGGAAGATGGTTCGGGCAATATTGCTACTTGTGAATTTACCATCACAGTCAACGAGGTACCAAATCCTAGCTTGACCATGGTGTGTAACGATCTGGTTAATGTATCGCTGGACCAAAATTGTGAGGCCTTGATCAATGCCGATATGGTGTTGGAGGGAGGTCCATACAAATGTTATGACGACTATATTATTGACATTGAAACCCTGGGTGGCCAATCGGTCAGTAATCCCATTGGTGGACAGTACATAGGGCAGAATCTTGTCGTAAGTATTGAAGATCCGGATACCGGCAATAGCTGCTGGGGATACTTGTTTATTGAAGACAAACTGAAACCTGTTATAGTGTGTAGAGATGTAGTCATCGACTGCAATGATGAGTTGCCTACGGAGCCGGCACCGGGCATTGATGCCCCGATCAGCTTGTTGATTGAAGATCTCGAAGATCTTGTTGGAGGTCCTGTTGCCAACCCAAGAGAGTTGGAGTACGAATTTGACTTTGGTTTCTTACCTTTAGATGCCACTGTTCTGGATGTGGATGTACGTGTAAAAATGACACATTCATGGGCATCGCAATTGACTATCCAAGTAGAGGATCCCAACGGAAATCTTGTTTCCGTATTTAATGTAACCGGAGGTGTTGGATGCATAAATACAGCAAACCCATTTGACATTGATGTTACCTTCGACGATGAAGGAGACGATGCTGCAAACTGCAATGATTTAGCAAGAGATGGAGATCCGGTAAGATCTTTGATGGGGGGCTTTGTCTCGTTTAATCCATTGGAAAATTTTGATGGTGGTGATGCCAGCGGAACTTGGTTGGTGAGGTTTATTCATACGTCGACACTTGGAGTAGGTGAGGTTGAGAAAGTAGGGCTTACCCTTGAGGTGGATGCTCCGACCATTGATCCTGAAGACAACTGTGGGTTGGCGTCATTGGAATATATCGATATTATTGAACCCGGCGATTGCGACGATGAGTTTAGCAGCGTGATTACCAGGACCTGGACGGCTACTGACTTCAGTGGAAATCATGCATCTTGTGATCAGGTCATTTCAATTGAAAGAGGTGAAATCACGGAGTATGTTGCGCCTCCTTTATGGATTGCCAGTTGTGGTGATAATTTTGACGTGGATCATAACGGATTCCCCCATCCATCTGAGTCGGGATCCCCGATCATTGAAAGTTGTGAAGAAATTGTCGGAAACTACACCGATGCAGTTATCTACGATGACTGTGGTGGATATAAAGTGATTCGGACATGGACTTTGGTTGACTGGTGCACAGAGGAAACCGTTGAGCTTACACAGATTCTTAAAGTTGGAAACGACGAAGCTCCTGAATTCGAGGATTGCCCGGATCCGGGTACTCTAGTGAACGTAAGTACTCGATTCAACGACTGTGTAGGTGACTACATCGCACAGGATCTGAAAGCGATCAACCTTTGCACAGGAGAATATGTAGAAGACATTGTTGTGACTGCAAGTGCAGGTACGGTGGTATGGAATCAGCAGATCCAAAGGTATCAGGTGTTGAACCTGCCTGTTGGACAGCACACGATCACGTACACTGCCAACGACGGTTGTGACAATATATCAGTGTGTGAATACACATTGAATGTTATAGATGATGTACCCCCGATTGCTATATGCGATGAGCGTACCAGAGTTTCTCTGGGAAGCAATGGAGAGGCACTGGTACACGTATCAGCTTGGGACGATGGATCGTATGACAACTGTGGAATTGCCAGCATACTGGCCTACCGCAAAGACATCAGACACCTGTTCCCTGCGGCGACTACGCCTTGCCACGACGGCAATCAGAATCCGGACAGAAACGCTCCTCGTGAGTCGATCAAGTTCTGTTGTGCGGACATAGCTCAGGGAGGTGAGAACGGCATACCCGGAGTGGTTGAGATCGTAGTAGAGGTAACGGATATATCCGGCAACATGAATATCTGCTGGGTAGAGGTAGAAGTAGAGGACAAATTGCCACCTGTGGTACAATGTCCTGAAGATGTTGTAATAGACTGTACGTATGAATTTGACTTCCCATTGGGTCAATTGACCGATGCGGAGTTGAACGCGACGTTTGACGCTGAATTCGGCGGACCTTTAGCGGTAGATAACTGCCAGCTGGAGTTTGAAGACTGGATCATCCAGTTTGATCTGTACGACACTCAGTGTGGAGTTGGAGCAGCGGTACCACCGGTAGTAAATCCACCGATGGCTCCGTATACAGCGTACAGAAGAGTATTTATAGCAGAAGATGTAGATGGCAACCAGGCGAACTGTTTGCAGGACATCGTAATACTGCCAAACTTTGACGATCCGTTCATCGGAGATGATCTACCCTGGCCACAGGGAGACATCAACTGGCCGGACGACGAGACGGTTGGATCGTGTCTTGCGAGTGACGACGAGTCATTGAGTCCTGAGGCCCTTGGCAGCGCGCCATTCCTGAGAGA
>SKYC01000334.1 GCA_007128085.1 Saprospiraceae bacterium
TATGCGCAAGGCCCTCATTATTCAAACTGCTTTTTTAGGAGACGTTGTGCTTGCAACTCCGCTCATTGAAAAACTGAGGGCCACTTATCCCAGGATGGAGATCGACTTTCTTTTAAAAAAAGAAAATCGCTCGCTTCTGGACCACCACCCCCATTTGAGAAAAATCTTACTTTTTGACCGCAATCAAAAAGTAAAAAGTCTATGGGATCTCATTGCTGAAATACGATCTGAAAAGTACGACCTGCTCATCAACCTCCAGCGTTTTTTTTCAAGTGGTCTGCTCTCGGCTCTCTCCGGATCGACTACCATTGTAGGGTTTGATAAAAACCCTTTTTCCTTTTTTTTCCACAAAAAATACGCGCACCGATTTGAGCCGGAAAGTATGTTGCACGATGTAGAACGCAATTTGACTTTGCTTTCTGAAATAGTCGATGACGAGTTTGTTCGCCCGAAACTCTATCCTACTGAGGCGGATTACAATACCGTAGATAGGAAAACCCCATACGTTTGTATGGCACCGGCTTCGGTGTGGTTTACTAAGCAATGGCCGCCGGAAAACTGGGTAAAACTAATGGATGCCCTGCCCCCCAATTTGGATATCTTGCTGGTGGGAAGTCCGAAAGACGAAAGTCTCTGCAGCGAGATCATGGAAAAATCAAACCACCCAAAGGTGGAGAATTTCGCGGGAAAGTATTCGCTACTACAGGTTGCGGCCCTCTTTTCAGGTTCCAGAATGAATTACGTGAACGATTCCGCTCCCCTTCATATAGCCAGCGCTATGAATGCCCCGGTTACGGCGATTTACTGTTCCACCATTCCGGGCTTTGGCTTTTATCCTCTTTCTGACGATTCCTATGTCGCACAAACTCACAGAAAATTATCCTGTCGCCCCTGTGGAATACACGGCCGAAGAAAGTGTCCGGAAGATCATTTCAGCTGCACTGATATAGATATTTCTACGCTGGTTTCCAGAGCTGAATAGGTCTGCGTTCACTTTTAAAAAGTCTTGAATACCCCATCAGGTATTAAACGCTGAATACGGGGAGCAGGAAGGATGCGGTCCACCGCCAATGAATAAAAAAAAATAATTATAGACGGAGATCCGGGAATTAATGTTCAAATATTACTGTTTGAATTTTTGGAATAATCCGTTGGGTGATATGGAAAAACATAAAAGTATCAGAAAGGGTCGCCTGTTTAAAAATCCCATTCTTGAAGCGCTGACCCGCACCACTCCACTTTTGAGTTTGATTGTATACCTGCCCGTTGTCCTGGCTTTTCTATACATTGCAATTTTTGTTGTGAATTTGTCACTGCTTGTTGTTTCCCTTACATTTATTTTTGCATTTTTTTTCTGGACGTTTGCTGAGTATGTCCTTCATCGTTATTTGTTCCACTGGGTTTCTGAATCAAAGGGAGCCCGGCGAATACACTACCTTATGCATGGAGTGCACCACGATTACCCCAATGACAGTCAGCGATTGCTCATGCCTCCGATTCCCGGTTTGATATTGGCTTCCATTCTGTTTGCACGAATTTATTTGTTTTTTTTCGCTCTAGGTCAACCACAGTTGAGTTTGGCTTTTTTCCCGGGCTTTTTCTTTGGATACCTTATCTACTCTTTTATTCATTACTCCATCCACAAATTCAAACCACCCTCTTTTCTCAAACCCATTTGGATCCACCACCATCTGCATCACCACAAATATCCGGACAGGGCTTTTGGGGTATCCACCCTGATCTGGGATAGAATTTTTGGCACACTCCCTCCCGGACATGGTTCCGAAAGAAAAACAGTTGCAAAGTAAGATGCAATGAAAACGGGGCTCGATTCCATACCATTTGAAGGTTGGTAATCACGCGTTTAACCTCATTTTTCAATGGATTGCGAATTATTTTGCTCCGTTGTGAGTATGAAAACCGCACCGTGATCCAATTTTTGAATATATTTGAAGGTTGTTAGGTCAGACCCAGCCTCCGTTTGTATCGAATAAAAGAACTGACACGGGCGTTGAACGGAGATAGCCGGGCAAAAAGAAGAGTTTCATAAATCTTATTCCTTCCGATTAAGGAAAAATTCAAGGTGGAACCTTGGTGGCCGGCAGTAAATCTCACGGTCATGGGCCGTTGTACCCGGGAGAAAAATTGCAATCAATGACTTTGCGTCGCACCCTGTTTCTGATCATTGCCCTGGGGTTTGTTACAACTCACTCCACAGTTGCTCAATCCACTATTCCCGGATCGGATGAGAGGAATCAGCATTGGGTAGAAATAGAAATAAAAAGTGTTTTCGTGCCTTTAGAGGCCACCGGATTGCCGGGCATTATGTTTGGAATCGCCGAATTTCCTGAGGAATTTGAATTGGAAAAGGTCAATTGGATTGCTTCTCATGAGCGAGGAGACCAACCCATTGAAATCAGGGAGTCCTCTTCTGCCATTTTTTATTTCCCCACTGAAGGTCACTACACGGTTGAAGTGGTTCTTTTGGATCAGAGTGGACAAATTGGAAGAGGGAAAACCACACTAACACTTTCTCCTGAGCGCGCAGTAACAGAGAGCATTCATCCCATCACCGGCTCTTTCAGACAGGAGGTGAATTCCCATGAATTTCGCGAGGCAGCCCAAATATGGGAGCATCTCGAATTGACCGGAACAAGTGCCAAACCGGCTCAACTGCTGGGAATGCCGTGGTATCTGCCCGCGGGACTGGCGGCCGGAGCTGCGGGAGTGGCCATCTTGAGTTTGAGCGATGAGGATGCCGTTCCCGACCTGTTGATCAACGATTTAAATGTGGCGGTACCATGCGATGAAAGCACTTATGTATTTCCGCTTTCCAATGACGTAGGGGAGGATTTGAAGATGGTTGAAGTGAACGGTTTGCCCTCCGATAGAGGCCGCTGGATGCCGCCGGATCGCGTTGAAATTTTTTCGGGACAAACCTCCTCTTTTTCTTTTAGCTATATAGCAGAGGATGGCCACGGCCAAAATGGATCGGCCGGGGTTCAGGTGGATCTGATTTTTCCCGAACTCATCATACCCGAGACGGTGGTGGAGGTGGAGGCCGGGCAGGCCGTCAGTGGGAATTTATTGGAAAACGCGCTCTGTTCTGATTGTCGTATTGTCGGTCATGAGCCACCTGCATCGGGGAGTCTGGAGCGGATGGGGGCGGAGTTTACCTATGTTTCTGAACCCGATTTCGGCGGCACGATCAAAGTCAATTTTGAGATAGTCGATGAGTGCGGGCAGGAAAAAACGTCTTCACTGTCCATCGTAGTGCACCCGCAGTGTATCAGTAGTTTTTCTTTCGAAACTCAGGCTGCGGACTGTGGCCTGGAGAATGGATCGGTTCAGCTGGTCAGCAGTTCGGAAGGCCAGTTCAGTTTTTTATGGAACACGGGTGAAACCTCTGAATCCCTCGATGGACTTTCTGCGGGTCAATACGATCTGACCATAACCGATGAGAACAATGGATGTATTTACGAAAGGGAATTCACCGTGGAAGAGGAACCCTTCGATTACTTGGTGGGCTTCCAGACCATTGACGGCAGTTGCGTAGAAAGTGGAAATGCGCTGTTTGAATTGTTCAGCCCCGGCGACGGTCCGGTAGAGCTTTTATTGACTTTTTCAGGGGGTACCTTAGAGGGGCAGACAGGAGGAAGCGGTCAAAGGACTTCACTGAAGGAATTGTGGCCCGATCATTTTTTCCGTGCCGACCAATATCAGATCACAGTATTTGACCAGGAGGCCGGAAGTGATTGTGCCCAACAGAAAAGTTTTACTTTGGAGGAAAAGGATTTGCCCATGACCCTGGCCGATGACCACTATTCGGTTTATGAAGGAAGTGAATTGACGGGCAATGTACTTGAAAATGATAATGGAACGGATTTGAGGGTGATTGATTACGAGGAGGTGGAGTTTGGCACTTTGCAAATCGGTGAAAACGGAGATTTCAGTTTTGTATCCGAGCGCGGGGAGAACGGCTTGATCGAAGTTGAATACACGGCCTCCGACAGTTGTGGACAAAGCAAAACGGCCGTTTTGAGCATAGAGGTTCTCAGTTGTCAAATTTCAGTGGATTTTGAAGTGGAGGCGGCGGACTGTCAGGAGTCCAATGGTGGGATCTCTGCCTTATTGGAATCACCGGAGAACTATACGTTTGAGTGGTCTGTTCCGGGCCAATCAGCCTACATTGAGGGCTTGAGTTCAGGCCAGTACTTTCTTACCCTCACTCAAAAAGAAACGGACTGTAAGGAGGAATTTGAGATTTTTGTCGAAACCCGTGCTCCGGAGGCCACAGACGATCATTTTACTGTGGTTGTCAACGACAGCCTGGAAGCCAATGTATTGGAAAACGATATGGGAGTCGGTTTGCTGGTCGACAGTCACGGCCAACCCTCAGAGGGGGTATTCGATTTGGATGAAGAGGGAAACTTGACATTTAAACCCGGAGAAAATCAGTCGGGAAATGTATCGATCTGGTACGTGATCAGGGACAGTTGTGATCAACTCGACAGCGCCCTTATTCATATAAAAATTGTGCCGCCCGATTGCGAATGGGAATATCAAATTGAAAAGGACAGTGCAGATTGTGGTTTGTCCAACGCATGGGTGTGGTTGACTTTAGATACGGAATGCGATTACGAGCTGATCTGGCACGATGGCAGTGGGGAGGACAGTCTGAGGAATCAGTCGGCAGGTTTATACGAGCTGAAAATAATTTTGAGCGGGGAGGAGAGAAATACCGACACGGTGTATGTGGAGTACAGGATTTTTGAAAAAAAGCCAGTCTATCACTCGGAAGTGGAACTCATTCCTGCCAATTGCTTAAATCCACCGGATGTAGTGATGGAATTGAACAGTTCAGGTCAGGGCGATTTTGAGGTAGTGGTAGAGGGACCGGAGACTCAGGGCGAGTATTACACTTCTGATTCTACCTTTCGATTATCGGAATGGGAAGATCCACAGGTAGGGACATATCGTTTTTTCATACGGGATCTTTCAATGGATTGCGACATGGCAGACAGTTTGGAAGTTGAATTACTGGAGGAGGATCTGCCGATGGAACTGCAGGACGATCACTATGAAATGGAGTCGGGCAGCACTTTGGAATTCAATGTTTTGAGCAATGATACAGGGACTGGATTAAAGGTGATTGACTACGAGGATCCTCCCTTTGGGAATCTCAATATTGAAGAAAAGGGGAATGGTACCTTTACGGCCGAAATTCCCCTTCACGGGTTGATCAGTGTGGTCTATACAGTGGAGGACAGTTGCGGATCCATCTCTGAAGCGCTGCTAACGATTGATGTTGTTTTGCCGCCCTGTGATTTTAGCGTGGAGTTTGCAATTGCGGATGCCCATTGTGGGTTCGATGACGGTGCATTGAATGCCACAGTCAACCCAGCCGGGGATTACAGTTACAGCTGGAGTAACGGAGAAACCACATCCTCCATTTCCGGTCTGCCACCGGGTACGTATGAACTGACCGTTACGGATGAACTCCTGGAGTGTGATTTGGAGTTTACCGCTGTGGTGAATGAGTTGCCCTCTGACTGGATAATAAGTCACGAGGTTTACCCTTTTGGCTGTAGCAATGAACCGGACATTGTTTTAGATCTCCAGTCACCGGGAGATGTTCCGCTCACGGTAACGGTTTCCGGGGGCAATATTTTCAATCAGGTGATTACCGTTTCACCCGGGGAGCTGTTCTTGAGTGATCACTTTTGGCTGACGACGGGTCAGTACACCCTGACTGTGCTTCCCGTAGGGAGTGCTGCTCGGTGCAGTGAAACCCTCAGTGTTCAACTCACGGGAATATCCAATCCGGTTTCCCTGGATCTTTTACAGGCGACGCCCCCCACTGCTCCTCATTTGTCCAATGGATGGATTCAGATAGCGATCAACGATTCCGATACGCCATTTGAATTGTTTCTGAACGGCAGTTATGCCGGTTCTACAAATCAATCTACCCATACTTTTCAAAACCTGGGAGTCGGAACCCATGAAATTTATGCGGTAAATTCCAAAAACTGTCAGAGCGATACCCTGGTGGTGGAACTGCATTCTCCAGGTCGATGGAAGTTTGTGAAATCCCTTTCCGGAGTGGGTTCCCTCAGCCTTCCTTCGGGCATGGCTGATGTGCGTACCCAACTTTCCCGGGATTGGGCATTCGCTGATGCAGGGGAAAGACCTGCTGAGGGTTTGGGTATTCGCAGTGCAATTATTCACAGGAGTCACCATTTCACAATTCAGAGGGACTTGGGCCAATCCCGTTTTGGGTTCCTTGGATTTAGACACAGTGCAGGGCGTGAGATATGGGGAAGTGATCAGGAGGACACGTATCATTATCACTGGGGAGTATCCGGTTTTTCGGCAGGCGTTGGGAAGCGATATGAAGTGGGTTCCGGAGGCCTTTCGATTTCCTTTGGCCATGGGTTTGAGCGAGTCAGTGGGCGACTTGATGGGATGCATATTTCCGGTAGTTTGACTCATGACCGGCAGTTCTTTACGGTTTCGGGCGGGATTGATTACCCTCTTACAAAAGGGACGGAAATATCTGTTGACGGCTTTTACTATCATTTTTTGAAAAGTAGTGACCGACCGGGGATGATTTCCCTTCAGGTTAAAAAAGAATTTTAATTTTTTCCATCACATTGATCCACCACTGAGCGATTTAGGAGCATCTGCTAACCAGGTACGGTGTGGAAATTCGTTTGGTCAGGGTGGCGAATTTTAGTAAATTGCACAAAATTTAATCCAGTTTTAAAATTTTCGGTCTGATGGGGCGCGCATTTTTGATTATCTTTTCACTTTTAATGCTTTTCGGTTGCAGGGGCGACCTTCAGGAGAGGTTCAGAACACAGCCTTCAGCCATCGGAAAAATACAGCAGTTGAATCTGGTCGTGGATCCCCAGCTTTGGGAGACCCATTTGGCAGATACTTTTTCTTTTTACTACCAGGGCGCCTATTTGATACTGCCGCAA
>SKYC01000024.1 GCA_007128085.1 Saprospiraceae bacterium
GAAAGTTTCATAGGTAGGGTCTTCTTCCGGTAGAATTATTCAGTGAGCTGGTAGGGTAGACGTGCTCGAATGGATCTGCCCAGAGTCATTTCGTCCGCGTACTCCAATTCGCCACCGAAGGCCACACCTCTCGCCAATATGGAAATTTTGGCAATGCCCGCTTCCTGCAGACATCTGGACAAATAATAGATGGTGGTCTCACCGTCAATGGTTGGACTGATGCCCATGATGACTTCTTCAATGTCTGCGCCCTTGCACCGATCTAAAAGGCTCGGAATATTGAGGTCGTCCGGACCGACCCCATCGATGGGAGAAATGACTCCCCCCAGCACGTGATACAACCCCTTGTAATGCCCCGTATCTTCGATGGCGAGCACATCCCGAATGCTCTCGACCAGACAGAGAACCTTGTGATCCCTCTTTAAGTCAGAGCAGATGTGGCAGGTATCGTAGTCTGATATGTGGTGGCACTTTTTACAAAACTTCAACTCCGACCCCAGGTTTTCAATGGCTGAATTGAACTTTTCCAATTTGGACTTGGGTTGATAAATGCAATGTAAGGCAAGCCTTAAGGCTGTCTTTTTCCCGATGCCGGGCAAAGAAGCAAAGGCTTCTATCGCATCTTCCAGTATTCTCGACGATTGATTTCCCATAAGTACGCTTAAAATTACAATGTAAAGATAGGGCTTTTCAAATTTGAAAGACAATAATATATAATATTTCTACCTTCATCGGGCGATGCGTGAGAGCAAACCGGAACGCATGACTTTTTTTGGTCTGTGGTGCACTGTCCGGAACCATTGGATACATGGTGGTGGAGGAGGTATTTTTTTAATCATTGAACGCATGCGGTATTTTTTGAATTTCAATGGGACCCATTCAATTGAGAAGGTCAATAATAGTGCTATATTTGTGTTTGAATTTTCAGACAATAGAAAACAAAACTTCTGTAATTGTTTTTAATTTGTCTATTGTGCGATTTGAATTTTAAAAATTGATACAAGCTGTTTAATTTAGCGGCTTCATAAAAAGGAAAGAGAATATGGCTGAAGTTATTAAAATGCCCCGCATGAGCGATACCATGGAAGAGGGTGTCATAGTTGCCTGGCATAAAAAAGTGGGCGATGCGATCGAACCCGGTGATATATTGGCTGAAGTGGAAACCGATAAGGCCACCATGGATCTGGAGAGTTATCAAGAGGGTACGCTCCTGTACATTGGAGTTAAAGAGGGCCCGGTGCCGGTCAATAGTGTGATTGCGGTAATCGGAGAGGAAGGTGAGGACTACAAGGAAGCGCTGGCTGCAGAGGAAGGCAGTGCTGAGTCCGATTCAGAGTCCGGTGATGAAAGCGAAGACAAAAAGGAGGAAAAGTCCTCAGGGGACAAAAAAGACGAAAAATCCTCGGAGGAATCCTTCTCTGAGTCGGAACCGGAGACCAGATCCACTGAAGAAAAGGAGACGGAAACGGCCGATGAAGGTGAGCGTTTACGTGTGTCCCCTCTGGCCAGAAAAATGGCCGAGGAAGCCAATATAGATTTGAAAAGGTTAAAAGGGACGGGAGAGCACGGCAGAATTGTCAAGAAGGATATTGAGAAGGCCAAAGAAGAGGGTGTTCCCGCCGCTGCGACCGGATCCGTACCCGCGGGTGTGGAGTCGTTTGATAAGATTCCGGTCAGTCAAATGAGAAAGACCATTGCAAAGAGATTGGGAGAGAGTAAGTTTACGGCTCCCCATTTTTACCTCACCATAGACATTGATATGTCCAGAGCCATCTCGACCCGAAAGAAAATCAATGAGATGATTGCCCCGGACAAGATTTCATTCAACGACCTGGTCATTAAAGCGTGCGCTACCGCATTGAAGTTGCATCCCCAGGTAAACACTTCCTGGATGGGTGACCACATGCGACAAAACCACCACATTCATATTGGTGTAGCAGTAGCCGTCGATGATGGGTTGCTGGTTCCGGTCTTAAAACACGCCGATCAGATGAACTTATCTTCCATCAATTCCGCCGTAGCTGAGTTCGCTGAAAAGGCGAGAAATAAAAAGCTGCAGCCCGAAGAAATGCAGGGGAATACCTTTACGATATCCAACCTGGGAATGTTTGGCATAGAGGAGTTTACAGCCATCATTAATCCACCGGATGCGTGTATACTTGCAGTGGGAGGCATCCGTGAAGTTCCGGTGGTAGAAAACGGCGAAATAAAAGCCGGAAGCAAAATGAAGGTCACTTTGTCCTGCGATCACCGCGTAGTAGACGGTGCTACAGGTGCAAAATTCCTCGCAGACTTCAAATCCATGTTGGAAGAACCCCTCAGGATGATTGTTTAAAAGGGAATCAGGACCACTCTGTTAATTCAATTTATTCAGCGCGATTTGCAGTGCCGAAGTAGATAAATGAACCGGTTTTGCATGGAATTCCTGGACTTCTTTCATGGCTTTGAGTATGGTTTGAGAGATGTCGTCAAAAATGGCGCGATCAGTCATTTCAATGTCGGCCTGCATTAAGTATGCAAAAGTTCGGGCCATTCCACAATTGGCAATGAAATCGGGAATAAGTGCAATCTTTGAATCGGTGTACTTGGCTGTCGGACCAAAGGAAATGCCATCGTCCACAAAGGGTACATTGGCACCGCATGACATCACCTCCATGCCCGCTTTTATTAAACGGTCAACCTGGTCTCTGGTAACCAACTTTGAAGCCGCTCCCGGGATAAATACTTCAGCGCCCAAATCCCAAAACCTTTCATTGACCTCATCAAAGGGGAGCATGTCCTCTGAAAATAATTTATTGCCCTTCTTTTCCTGAAACAGTTTTGCAATTTCTGTTGGGCTAAAACCCTCCTCATTGATCAATCCGTGATCTTTGTCCAGAATGCCCACAATTTTTACACCCATTTCAGCCAGGTAAAACGCTGTCGCTGATGCCACATTTCCCCATCCCTGAATGAGAGCTCTTTTCTGTCCGGGAGATTCCCCCTTGTACAATTTGTAAAAATGCTTGACGGACTCAGCCACTCCGTAGCCCGTTACCATGTCTGCAATGGCAAACTTCCGCGGTCCCTGTGGAAAATATGCGGTGTCCTCAACAATTTTATTACAGCCTTCTCTCAGTTGACCGATGACTCTGACCTTCTCCTTTGAGTTGAGATGCCCGTTTACCACTCCTTCCTGGGGATGCCACAACCCGTAACTCTCCGTAATTGGGTTGACCTCCTTAATTTCATCCACGTTCAAGTCCCCACCGGTTCCGTAGTAATTTTTTAAAATGGGCAAACTCGCTTTCCACCACCTCTTTAAAACCTCCTCTTTTCTCGGGTCATTGGGGTCGAAGTCTATGCCAGATTTGGCCCCGCCTATGGGAGGGCCACTTACGCTGAACTTAACTTCCATCACTTTGGCCAATGAGAGTACTTCATCTTTACTGAGGCCTTTCCTCATGCGAGTTCCTCCTCCTGCAGCCCCGTTTCTCAGAGAATTTATAACGATCCACCCTTTGGCTTCCGTTTTGGTATCACTCCATTCAAAAACAATTTCCGGTGGGGTATTCAGGTACTTTTCAAATTGATTGTTCACGTCCTTTTTTTTTACAAATATAATTCTATACCCCCACTCTTTAAACTCTGAGAGCCATTTCTTGAAAAGAAAAAAAAGCAAAAACAAATTAAAATTAAAAATAATATGTATATTTGTGGTTATTAAATCTTTTGAGACATGAAGAAATATCCATCTACACCCGAAGGGGAAGTGAGAAATGAAGAATTACCCGGGCTTAATGAGGAGTTTGGAAAATTGAGGCTTCGTTTTTTATCTCTGAGTGGAGAGCCATTCAGTTCTGAACTGAATCGAGTCTTTGAATCATTTGAGATCCCCGAAGTTCTTTTAGGACCTCCCATATTTCGGCCGTATGGTTTTGACCACGAGTTTGCCGGGAGAGTAAGGGGATGGTCAGAGGACGGCGATGTAATGGTCCTGGTAGGTGATTTGGGTGGGAATAAATCTGAGTTTGTCGATGAATTGGTCTATCGTCCGATGGTGGTAATGAGCAGTGATGGTCGCTCCGGATGTCCATTTTTTGACAAACACAAAAACCGTGGAAAGGTATCCTACCTGGGTTTGCAAAGACATTTAATGAATGGGGAGGCCGCGGTTTATTTCGATAGGAACAGCATGAGTTTGGGTCAGTTGAGAGCGAATATTTCTGAATCGGAGCCGGCTATTCGGGATTCGGAAGGCTGTGTTTTATCTCTCTCCTCACTGCGAAGCTCAGATTTCCCTGCGAAGAGCGGGGGAGGGGTTTCCGGTTTATTTATCGAGGAGGCGTGTCAGTTAACAAGGTATTTTGGAATTTCTGATCAAAGTAAAGTTCTTTGGATCAATGGCTTTGATGAAGATCCTTCCCAAATGAATCACGCTGCAGATGTAATCGCCCAATTGATTTGGTATTTTCTGGATGGTGTTTCCTCGCGAAAAAAGGATTATCCCATCGACCGGTCACAGTTGGTGGAATACGCTATTTCCGGAATTCACAATTTGGACTCAGTCGTTTTTTACAAAAGTAAATTGAGTGGGAGATGGTGGTTTTCTCTGAGTGAAGGTTACGACCCCTTGTCTTTACATGCCTGTAGTTTCAGAGACTATAAAATGTTGTGCGATGGAGAAATTTCAGATCGCATACTGCGGTTTCTGGACGAATAAAAAATGGAGAGAAGAAGTTTTTTCTGTTTTGGGTTGTGCCGAAAGGATGTCTTTTTTCGGGCATCGACTTATTCATTTCCTTCATTAAAAATAACGATCCTTTAGAGGACTATTTTTTCAAGTGCAATTCCCCGGGATCCCTTTAAAAAAATATGGTGGCCGGTCAACCCTTCGTTTTCCAGGTGTTTTTTCACTTCTGCAGAGTTTGGAAAATGCACTGCATCGTCCTTTTTGTCCATGGCTACAGCAAACTCTTTTCCCACCAGCCACAGTTGTTCGAATTGCTCTCTTTTCGTCAGTAAGTCATTCAATAAATCCCGGTGTTCTTTATAACTGTCTTTTCCGAGTTCGAGCATATCTCCCAACACGAGGATTCTGGGATGGGGAGCGTTTTCCAGAAAATAGGAGACCGATACCCTCATAGATGAGGGATTGGCATTATAGGCATCCAGGAAAAACTGATTGCCCGCATTAGCCAACCATTGAGATCGATTGATTTTGGGTTGGTATTCCCGGAGACCTGTTTTTATTTGATGGTCAGTCAGTTCAAAATAAAGGCCAACGGCTATTGCGGTGGCGATATTCGGGTAATTGTATGTTCCGGGTAGCTGGGTGTCGACCTGAATGGTTTTTCCTGAGTTTGCGGTATAATGGATGCTTAGGTGAGGGTGGTTGCGAATGAGTTGAGTTTGAACAATGGGAACAATACCATCGGGAACTCCCTTCGGGTCGGTACTGTAAAACACGCGATTTTTAATATTTCTGCTCAATTCATGTAGGTGCACTTCATTTATATTTATAAAAGCCACACCGTCATTTTCGGACAAGTAGTCGTACAATTCACTTTTGGCCTTTTTGACTCCTTCCAGATTGAGAAAGCCTTCAAAATGAGCTTTTCCAATATTGGTAATCAATCCATAGTGCGGTTGGCCGATGGAGCACAGATCTCTGATTTCACCGATGTGATTGGCACCCATTTCGAGTATGAGCATTTCTGCATCTGCCGGACAGTTGAGCAATGTAAGGGGAAGTCCGATGAGGTTGTTGAAATTTCCTGCTGTTGCATGTGTTTTGAGTTTTTTACTCAAAACACTATAGAGAAGCTCTTTGGTTGTGGTTTTGCCATTGGAGCCGGTAAGTGCGAGTACTTTTGACTGCAGTTTTGTACGATGGTACTTTGCCAGGTCCTGCATGATTTTCAAAACGTCATCCACATAGATTATGCCTGGTTGAGAGGAGTGTTTAAATTTTGGGTGGTCAACCACTGCGTATCTGGCTCCCTTGGCGAGAGCTTCTTCGGCAAATTCGTTGGCGTCAAAATTGGGCCCTTTTAATGCAAAGAACATTTCCCCATCGCCTATTTTTCTCGTATCGATGCAGGCACCCGCAGATTCCAAAAATTTTTGATACAAAGTCATCGGATTAAAGTTTTTAAGTGTCCTACCCTGGTTAATCAAAAGTAATCTCGAAGTATTTTTCAGGACGTAGCCCAAAAAAAATTACTCGCCCGAATATAAAGGAATCCTCTGGAATGCCCAGAGAGTTTGGTGATTTTTGTCCAAATACGGGCAAAAAAAATCCCCGGAATCAGCGTAACTGAGACCGGGGAAAAATAAACTTCTTTATGGTACTTAAATTATCTGAACCTTCTTTCAGCCTGACGGCCAAAATCTTGTCCTGCGTGATCTTCATTTCCGGTAGGACCTCCCGTTCTGGTCATGGCCAGTCTGAATCCAACCGTTCTGGAAGATGCATTTTCATCCATAAATCTCCTTGTAGAAGGGGATAGCCAGTAGGCTCTGTCCGCCCATGAACCACCTTTGATGACTCTTGATTCGTTGTTTATCAGGGTGTGTTCACCATACGCATAGGTGACGTAGTCGTCATGACCGTCCTGAAAATCTCTGGCATCGGCCACACTGTAATTGGGCCTTTGTTCAACGTGACTTTCCGTAACCATTCTGGTGGGCAATCTACCGAGACTATCCACGTCGAGCGGTCTGCCGTCTTCGTCGCGTATCACTTCAGTAAATACGTTACCTCTGAAAGGGTTGAGATCGTTTTGATCTACATCCCTCAAGGTTTCAGAAGTAACCGGCCGATATACGTCCTTCACCCACTCACTGACGTTTCCTGCCATATTGAAAAGACCGAAGTCATTGGGCATGAAAGATCTGACCGGTCCCGGAATGGCTGCCGCATCGTTGAGGTTGACGGACGATCCCATATAATCTCCAGCTCCCATTTTAAAGTTGGCCA
>SKYC01000208.1 GCA_007128085.1 Saprospiraceae bacterium
AACAGCAAAATGAGAATATTTTTGGGTTAGTTCTGCTTGAAAAGAATTCTTCTTATTGGTTTTTCTGAAATAGTCAATCAGGACAGATGTGTCCAGGCAAATTAATTCACTCTCCATTGATTAAAAGTGTTTCCTGTTACTGAAAAGCTTGTTATCATTTCTGTCTTAATTAGTCATCAGTTGTTTCAACAGATTCACATCTTTTTTCCATTTCTTAAGTTCGCGTTCAAATGATTCACGGGTTTTGGAAATTCTTAAAGTATGAGGAGAGCCTTTTCTTATAGTTGTTGTCGATAAATCTACCTTTTCTCTTTTTATAGCTTCTTCCACTTCAGATCTTTCTGCCATCTTTCTTTTAAGGTCAAAAACGTGTTCAAAAGGGGATTCCATAAAGGATTGGAGCATTTTCCAAATTTTTTCATTGTACCTGGAATCGGGCAGGGAACGTCTCCAGTCAGCAGGTGGTTGGGGTTTATTTTCTGCTCTTTTCTGCAAAAAGGTTTTACAAAATTCTACGAGTATCTGATGTAAGCTTGTTTTGGTTCTTTCTGATAATAATAGAGGTGCCAATGTTTTATGAAGGTATTTCAAGTCTGTATTTGAAACTATCGGTTGACTCACTTCCTTCACCCAGCGGTGATCAGGTGAAAATTTATTTTCAATCCACATTAAGTCAGAAATCGCCCCGGCACTAAATTGAATAGATGTTATATAGTCGAGGTTTTTAACGTATTTGGGCAATGCTTTAGTTTGTTTCTGAGCAAGGACAATCGTTTTAGGGCTTAAAGCCATATGGCAAATAATCGAAAGTATTTTTTCAAATACAGGTAGATCCGGATTATTACCCAACCTCCCAAAAATATGAAGGCTTGATTTTTCGGGCAACCATTCCCACATCTTCTGCCAGGAGTCCACGTCTATTTTTACAAATAACATTTGAAGACGATCACAATCTGTATGGAGAAAAAATGATGAGTTCTTTTGCTGAATTAACCAATCTGCTACAACATTATAATTGGCATCGATTGTGCCATGAATATCATCATTCAAACCGGCGGATAGAATGTCATTGACAGCTTTTATTTCCTTTGTAGAAACCTGGCCGGTGCGATTAAAGTAGTCAATCCACTCCAATTGGTTAGTGGTTTTTTGATTTCTTAATAATTGGGCGTTTTGCACAGGTGACCAAATTACTACTGCTCCGTAATGATACCAATGCAACAGATCCGGACCGTAATTTCCCATATAACCTGTCGATTCTTTAACAATGGGTTCGTCTTCATCCAGGGAAAAGGATGTAATCAAATCATCTTCCTCAAACTTGACCGAACCCAGCACCGGAAGTTCGTTTTGATCCCAATGCTCAATATCCAACCATTCATCAAAAACTTCAACCATTTCAGCATCATCGTCTCCGGCAACTTCCCCGTATCCATAGTAACCACTGTCAGCTGGAAGTCCCTCTTTAAAGGAGGTAATTAAACACAATTTGGCGTAAAATCCCAAATTTTTTGCAGCCCTTAACAGTGCCTCGGCTCTGCAACGATCGTTGAGTTTTAATCGCTCATAAGCAAAATTCGCCGGGGTGTACTGATGTCCCAAAAGAATTATATATGGCTTTTCTCTGGGGTTTTTTGCAAGCACCCCTGCGAGTTTATCTGCATGACTGTTGACCGATTGCAATTCTATTTTTGCTCCAGTCTTTTTTTGCACAAGGTTGTACACCAGGCAGATTCGATAGCCGGATTCCAATGGTTTTACTTCGTGATCACAATCCGCATAAAACGCAGAAAAGTTAATGCGATAGTTGCCTGCATCACGTGAAAAATCCGCCACCTGTTCTTCACCTTCAAACCGAACAACCAATTCACCTCCGGTATATTTTGAAGGAAAACCGACAACCAATGAGCCAAACATACCACTTTCCTTCTCAGAATCTTTATGCGGTAAAAAGAAGTCTCCTTTTTCATACAGAAGGAGTTTATATAAATTAGCCTCCACCGTATACTCCTCCAGACCCAACTCTTTTTTTATTTTTATTATGGTTTGATTCAGGAACTTGGCCCATTGTGGATTGGTAAAACTCAGTTTGTCCGCATCAATCTCCCACGCACTTCTCACATCTGTATCCAAAATGGTTTCGCTTCCATGCCCAAAGGGTGCTTTCCGGGCCACCTGAATCAATGCCTTGGCCTGTAATTCCTGAAAAGGAAAGGCAATTTCGCCCAGTCCTTCCACTTGTAATCCGGGAAACACGAAATCAGTAGTTTGCACATCGGCAAATTTGCCGCTGCCTTTTAAATCTCGTAAACACTCGAGAATGGAGGTTTTTAAATGTTGCATCGGAGGAATAATTTTTCACAAATAAAAGGAAAAAAAATCTTTCAAAAAGTATCGGATTCGTTTTACCACTTATGCAAATTTCCATTTTTTGGCTTTCAATTAACCTGAGTTGGATTGTTATAACCCACATAAAAATTTACAAATCAATGTTTTACACATTTTGTACATATTGTAAAACTAAATTAATGTACCTTAATTTTTAATTTTTTAATCCTTTGAAAGCTTACTTTTAATATATTACACCCTATACGTTCTTCCTTTTTCTTGATTTATCTCGATAAATTTTCAAAAACGCGCCATGTCTACGCAGTTTTTTAACTCGTTCCCAATTAATTGAAAAAGAATTATGATTTGCGATAATAATCGAACTCAGGATAAAAATATTTTATTTTGAATATGGGTGAACCCCTGAGTTCATATATCCTGTGAATGCGAGAAAAAATAGGAGGTAACTAAAACCAGCATGTCCCTACCCAACCGCTTTTGCCGGACTAAACCAAAAAAAAATGACCGAACTTATGCCCGGCCATTCTTATGTACACTTTACTGTTTATTTTTGAAATGGGAATACCATTCATTTGGATTAACGCTTGGCCCAGGCCGAAAACATCCAGTGCCTCTGTTCGGTTCGCTTCATGTAACCCGTTATGAGATCTTCTGTAGCGCTATCGTCGATTTCTTCAGCAGCGCTTATGGCTTCGACCATGAAAGAGAGCAAAAATTCGTAGTCTTTAATGACCTCTTCGACCATCTTTTTGGCCGAAAGATCCGTACCTGCTTCTGAAATCTCGGACACCTTCAGGTAGTCTGCCAATGTGCTCAATGGCTTGTGACCAAATACCCTGATTCTCTCGGCGATCTCATCAATTTGCAATTTCACCTGATCGTACTCCTCTTCAAATTGATCGTGAAGTTCGAAAAAATCGGGACCCTCTACATTCCAGTGAAAGTTTCTCAACTTCTGGTAATGCACTTGAAAATTGGCCAATAATTTATTTAAAGCGTCTACAATCTCTTTGGTTTCTTCGCTTGAGAAACCCAATTTTTTATATTCTTTCATTCGTTTCAGTTTTTTGTTTAAAAAATATTTTCAAATTATTTAGTCCGTGTATTCCTCAACTGCTTCGCTGAGGTCCACTACCTTTATTTTTTTGTCCTTCAACTCCTTTTCCACTATGCTTCTTCCCGCAGCCGATCGGTATCCGCCCGCACAATGAACCAAAACCGGTTTGTCGGTCGGAATTTCATCTACTCTTTGGCGCAATTCATTGAGCGGAATATGAAGCGCGTTTTCAAAAAACAAGCCCTCCTCCACTTCGCTGTCGTTTCGGATGTCGAGTATCGTCCAACCGCTCTTGTTTTTCTCAAATTCCCGCTTGTCAAAAGCAGGGGATGTTTTTTCACCGTACTCCAGGACAAAGGCGCCTTCAATTCTCCCCTCGTAGGCAATCTTAGCCGTCCTTCTCACCAGCATTTCCAAAGTGTCCTGATCTTCAGCTGCCAGGTAATAGGGCTCATCGGGATTCACTATACTTCCCAACCAGGTTTCAAATTTATTCCCATTCATCAAATTGATGGAATTCGGCAGATGACCGCTTCTGAAATCTTCGGCAGACCTCGTATCTATAACAATAATATTGGGGTCGAGTTGTTTCAGATCCTGCTCGTTTTTTACGGGTCCCCAGAACTTCACCTCATCCACTGAATTTTGAAAATCGTACGCTCCACCCTTATTTACACTCACATTGTAACCAAAGTAAGTCGGAATAAACGGTTGATCAGAAGTAATTTCCTGTATAAACTCTTCCCTGGTCATGTCCTGCATGGACCAATTGGTCATCTTTTCGGCACCAATGGTACTGGAATCCTCTTCACTCAATGCTTTTCCGCAAAGTGTACCCGAACCGTGTGCGGGCGCGACAACTACATCGTCGTCCAGTGTCATCAGTTTATCCCTGAGTGAATCGTACATCTGACCGGCCAATTCTTCCCTTTTGGCCATCATGGCACCGGCTTTTTCTCTGAGGTCGGGTCGACCACAATCTCCGATAAAAAGAGTATCTCCGGTAAATACATATCGATCCTTGCCGTCGTGATTCAAGACAATACAAATGCTGTCCGGCGAGTGTCCGGGCGTATTGATCGCTCTGAGACTCACACCGTTTTCCAGTTCAATTTTGTCCCCCTCATCAAACGTGCGGTGGGGATAATCCGCCTCTACCAGTTTACTTACGTAAATAGTGGCGCCGGTCTTTTTGTGGATTTCCAAATGAGAACTCGCAAAATCGGCATGCGGGTGTGTTTCTATAACTCCGGCAATCTGCGCTCCGTGCCTCCTGGCAAAATCAAAATAAATTTTAGGGTCGCGTTGAGGGTCTACCAAAACCACTTTTTTGCCCGATAAAATAGCGTATGAATAATGTGCCAAAGGCTTATCTTCAAATTGTTTTACTGAGAATTGTTGATCCATTGCTCCTTCTTTTTTGTGTTAAACTTAAATACAACTACAAAGATAAGAGGCGGTTTGCACGAATTCAGTGACTTATATCACATTGGGCGTCAATTAGACTCAACTCCAATCTTCCAGAAGGTTGCAGGATCAAAACTTAATAAGTTTACTGAGATGTTGGAAACCCTCATTGAAGGAATCTGCACTTTTGCTGAATACATCTTTTGCTTCTTTCCATTTATCATCGGCAACCGATTCCATTTCTTCGAGTTGTTTTTCCAACTCGGACTTTTGAGACTTCAGTTGCTCCAATCTCAAATTGAACTCCTTCTTTGCCGATTCGCTAACGCGATCTTTTTCATCTTCTAGTTCACCAATCTTGACAAACAACTCATCAATTTTCTGTTTGGCTCTCATTTTAAATTCTATCCTGTTCATTTTTTCCTTTTTTTGTATAAATATAACTACTTGAAAAACAGAAATTAACGGTAATTGTTCAATTGCTATTGGGTCTCTGATGGACAGAAATTCCTTAAATTTTAGTCGTTAAATCCTATAGTTGTCTGCTGAATACTACTTACAATTCCTTTGTAGGAGGGGATTATTCTCAAAGTCGAGAAGCGTTTATTCTCACACGGATACGCAATTCAAAAAAGGGTATTAACTTAATGGTTGATTTTGTGGTTAACCTTCAGAAAGAATTTCAAAAAAATGAGAAGACAATTCCAATTGATTGTATGGGGCGCGAGTGGATTTACGGGACAACTGGTCTGTGAGTACCTGTTGGAAAAATACCCCGGAGAGGAACTCAAGTGGGCCATGGCCGGAAGAAGTACCCCGAAACTGAAAGAGATACAGAGAAAACTCCAGTGCGACCACATTCCCATATTAGAGGCCGACAGCAACCATCTGGAATCACTGAAAAAAATGGTGAGCCAGACGGCAGTGATTCTGTCTGTGGTGGGTCCGTATTCTTTGTACGGCAGTCATTTGATCGAAGCCTGTATACGGGAAAAAACGGATTACTGCGATCTGTCCGGCGAGGTTCACTGGATGAGAAAAATGATTGACCGCTGGCAAAAGGAAGCAGTCAATGCCGGAGTGAGGTTGGTCAACTCCTGCGGGTTCGATTCGGTGCCCAGTGATTTGGGGGTGCTCTACATGCAAAAACAAGCTGAGAAAGAGTTGGGGCAACCCCTGAGAAACATATCCATGCGGGTCAAAAAGATCAAGGGTGGAGTCAGTGGAGGCACCATTGCCAGCATGTTCAACATCAGAAAAGAGGCAGAAAAGGATCGAAGCATATACCGCATCATTATGCGGAGGTATTCGCTGAATCCCGATCCCGAGTGGGACGGTCCGGATGAAAGGGATCTGAAAACCGTTAAATGGGATCCTGTCTCCAACTCCTGGATCAGTCCTTTCATCATGGGCACCATCAACACCCGTATTGTCAGAAGAACGCAGGCCCTGGTGAATTATCCCTACGGGAAGGAGTTTACTTATGACGAGGCCATTGATTGCGGCAGTGGTTTCTCCGGAAAGTGGAAAGGCTGGCTCAAGATTTTGCCCCTGGGGCTCATCAGAGCCGCCAAACCCGGTACTTTTTTATACAAAGCGGTCAGGAATTTCCTTCCCAAGCCCGGACAGGGGCCTTCCCGGGAAAAAATCCAGAGTGGTTCTTTTGAATTTTGGTTTTATGGCTGGAATCAACCGGAAGAGGTGTATTTATTTCGCCTCAGCGGAAAGCGGGACCCGGGATACGGAGCTACGGCTCGTATGCTGGCGGAATCGGGGGTATGCATGGTTAAAGACCGAAGCAAAACCCCTGATTTGTCGGGTTTTTTAACCCCGGCTTCGGCATTGGGGGAGTCGTTGATTAAACGACTGGAGAAGTATGCCGATATGCGGTTTTCGGATGTTCAAAATATTTCTGAGTTCAGGGGCGGGGGCTGACAAATGCAAAATTTAAGGTGAAGTAATCCCCAACTCCTTTCTAATAATTATACCGCAGTGAAGCGGTAACCACATTGGCGGCGTTGGAGAGGGCTGAATCGCTGCTACCGATAAAAATCTGGCCGAGCAATTGGAAGTCCAGATCCTGGGCCACCGACCAATTCAGACCCGGGGAGAGAAATACTGCGCGTTCGTCGG
>SKYC01000400.1 GCA_007128085.1 Saprospiraceae bacterium
CGCCGGTACCACCGTATGTGCCCAGAGCTATTCCGGACAAAAGGCTTTCGAAGTTGCCGGAGACAGAGGGGATCATTCTCAACTCTTCAGCGCCCTGTCTCACCATGGTAACATCCTCTATTCTCGAAGACCTGACCACGACTTCCAGGTCGCTGTCAGCAGACAGGAGGTAAATGGCAACAATCCTGTTTTGCCCGTGGGGGATGGCAGCAACCGATTCACTCAGTGAAGCATAGCCCACCCTGGATACCAAAATTTCAAAATCTTTGTCCGCGGGCACCTCCAATTCAAAAACCCCGTCTTGTCCTGTTTCTGAAAATATATTGGTACCGTCCACCCGAACGATTGCGAAGTCGATCGGATCTCCGCTCAGTTCATCTAAAACGGTACCGGAGAGAACGGCACTTTCAGTCTGGGCTATGGAATACATCGGCAATAAACAGCAAATAAAACCGATTGTAAGAATTCGAAAAAAAACGAGGCTCATCCATTAATTTTTTATCAGGGTCCGACAACTGCTGTCTGCAAGCAAAGGTAACCAAAAATAGTGGAAGAATATTTTTTTCAGGCACCACTTTAGGAAGGGGTAACCCGTTAGGCAGCCGAGCGAATGTTCGTACAGCATCCACCGAATTTCTGTCATAACGACAAAAAATCCGGGCTGCAATGAGGTCTGCATTGGTAGAAAATGGGTATCATTGCAAAAATTTCAGGCCTTGGAAGTCAACCTCTTAACAGAAATTCTTTTACCCCTTGCTCTTGCAGCCATCATGCTTGGAATGGGATTGTCCCTCTCTCCCGGGGATTTCAAACGAGTCGCCCTTTACCCCAAAGCAGTTATAATCGGCCTGATGTGCCAATTGATCGCATTGCCTCTGGTGGGGTTTGGTTTGGCTCTGTTGTGGAACCTACCCCCTGAGTTTTCGGTGGGAATAATTATACTGGCTGCTTGTCCGGGAGGTCCCACATCCAATCTATTTGCTTTTCTGGGAAATTGCGACACTGCACTGTCGATTACACTCACCGCTATTTCAAGTGTGGTTACCATATTCAGTATTCCTCTGATTGTCAACCTGGGGCTGGATGTATTCATGGGAGAGGCGCACAGTTTTCGCCTTCCTCTCTTGCGCACCATGCTTCAAATTGCACTGATTACCATTATACCGGTGTCCATTGGGATGTATTTAAAGGCCAAATCTCCCCGCCGTGCGCAACGCTATCAGAAAGCAGTCAAAACAGCATCTGTGGTATTCATAGCTGCAGTAATCATTGCAGTAGTTTTTAAAGACAGAACAACCGTCATACCGGCTTTTCGGGACGCAGGCCCGGCGGCCTTGAGTCTGAATCTCCTCACCATCTCTATGGGGTATATCATTGCCACTCTCTTTAAACTCAACTTCAGACAACGTGCTACAATCGCCATTGAGTCGGGTATTCAAAACGGAACTCTGGCCATAGCCATCGCGGCAAGTGCCACTTTACTCCATCAGCCGGAAATGGCTATTCCCCCTGCAATATACTCCTTATTGATGTTTTTCACCGGGGGAGCCGTGGCTTGGATCTTCTCCAGGAAGTTGCCGCGGATTGTCGACAAGGAATTCAATTGAAAAAAAATTCAATATAGTAAATTCGTGTAGAGGGTCTTGGGGTCAAAGCTTTTCTGCCGATCTTACAATCTCAATAAATTCATCGGCTACCAGGCTGGCACCTCCCACCAAGGCCCCATCTATATCGGGACAACTGAGTAGGTCAGGAGCATTACCGGACTTTACACTCCCGCCGTAAAGGATCGGCACGGTCTGAGCGGCGTTTTTCCCAAATTGTGCGGCCAACAAGTCTCGGATGTGTGCGTGCATTTCATTGGCCTGTTCCGGGCTGGCAGTCTTTCCTGTACCAATGGCCCAGACAGGTTCATAGGCAATGACCACCTGATCGAGACGATCGGACGGAAATTTGTTAAAAGCTGTTTGCACCTGGGAACGCACCCGATCAAATTGCTTGCCTGCATCGCGGTCGTCCAGTGTCTCACCGCAGCAATAAATAACATTCAATCCGGCAATCAGGGCGTTTTGAATTTTTTTCGCGATCCACTCATCGCTTTCTCCAAATAAGCTGCGCTGTTCGGAATGTCCGAGAATAACGTATTCCACCCCCATGGCTTTCAGCATTTGAGGAGCTACTTCTCCGGTAAAGGCGCCGGAAGACTTGTGGTGGCAATTTTGGGCGGCCAGGTAAAACCCCGGTTTGGATTTCAGCTTTTTGCTCAATTCAGAAAGGTAAGGGAAGGGAGGGGCGAGGATCACTTTGGTTTTTTGAACTTCTAAGTTGTTGACGAGCTCATTCACCAATAATAGCCCCTCTCCGGGAAGGAGGTTCATTTTCCAATTTCCCGCTATAATTTTTTCAGCTGATTCAAACATCACTTCTATCAATAAATTCTTTCTGTCCGTAAAATTTGGGTTGGCGGTTGGTCACTACGTCTATGGCGGCTACAATTCTGGCCATCCACTCTCTCACTCGCAATGAGAATGACACCCCCTGTTCGGGATCGTTGGCTACGTAGGATTGCACATCAATCCCCTTTTTTGCACCTACAAATAATGCTCTGGGAGCGTGAAACCTCTGGGTGATGACTATACAGTCTTCCAGTCCAAAAATCTCCTTCCCTCTCAATAAGGAATCGTAGGTTCTGAACCCCGCATAGTCCAGCGTAATTTGATCCGCGGGAATTCCTCTGGCAACGAGGTAGTTGGCCATATCCCGGGGTTCATTGTAGTGAGAACTGCTGTTATCTCCACTAACTAAGAGGTGTTTTACTTTACCACTTTCGTACAACCGAATGGCCGCCTCCATACGCTCTTCAAAATAGGCATTGACTCTTACACCATCAGGGGAACTCGATGTTCCCAAAACAAGGCCAACATACCTGGGTTCGAGGTCTTCCAGATCGGTGTAGATTCGGTCGTTGCCATAGCTCAATACCCATAGATTGATGCCCACTGCGATTAATGCAATGGCAACAATGACAATCAAAGTATATTTTATGGCAAATCTCATTTTATAAGTTGCAGCCTCGCGGCAATATCACCTTAATTTTATTAATACCTATAAACTTCAAAAACTGTACCCACTTTTTCCAAAAATTACCTTTTCTCATTCAAAGTAAAATCATTGAAATTTATCGGTACAACAGGCGTCCATCAAGCTTCTAACCGGTCATAAATTCCAAAAATTACAGGACGATGTATCCGGTTAATATTTCTTTAACAAATCCAACCCCCAAAAAGGTTTAAAAATTTAACTTTTAATGGTTCTGCAATTCTAAAAAATATGCTATCATTGGACGCTTAAACCGTAAAGATAAGTTAATATGGATTATTCCACCATAAAAAGTACGAGATATAACGAAAAAAGTATCCCCTACATCCACCGGGACATCAGTTGGCTGGATTTCAACTACCGGGTTTTACAAGAGGCCATGGATCCAAGTGTACCTCTTTTTGAGCGAATTAAATTTCTGGCCATCTACTCAAATAATCTGGATGAGTTCTTCAGGGTACGCGTAGCCAACAACCGCAATCTTTTCAGAATTGGGAAAAAAACCCGAAAAAAGTTGGATTTTGATCCGAAACACATCCTTAAAGAGGTGGTTCAAAAAGTCAATGACCAACAACTCATTTTCAACGACATCTTTGAAAACCAAATCATACCCGAATTGAAGTCCCACCAGATTCACCTCCTGGATAGAAGTCATCTCTCCGAAATACAAATGGAGTTCATCGACAATTATTTCAAAGAACACCTCCTGCCATTTGTTCAACCTGTGCTGTTGGTAGATTTTAAAGTGCGTCCTTTCTTAAACAACGGTGCCTTGTACCTGGCCACCCTTTTAGAAGAGCAGGCCGACAACGGGGATGAAGATCAGCGGGAACACGAATACGCTATAGTCAAAATACCCTCCGATCACCTATCGAGATTTATACAATTGCCTTCAATAGGTGAGAAAAAAGACCTGATCATGCTGGACGATATTGTGCGGCACAGCATCGACAACTACCTGTTCCCCGGATTCAATATTGTCAATTCTTTTTCCATCAAACTCACCCGAGATGCCGAATTGTACATCGACGACGAATACTCTGGAGACCTTGTAGAGAAGATCAAAAAAAGCCTGTCCAAGAGAAATGTAGGACCTGCCTCCCGCTTTGTATACGACAGGAACATGCCCAGTGAAATGCTCGATTACCTGATGAAGTTGTTCGAATTGGACAATTTCGATTTACTGGAGGAGGGGCGGTATCACAACAACTTTGATTTTTTTCAATTTCCGGATTTCGGATTGAGTCACCTCAAAAATAAAGATCTGCAGCCACTGCCCTACCCTGAATTGGAAGATGCAGATTGCATTTTTTCTGCCTTGAAGGAAAGGGATCACCTCAATCATCCCCCCTACCAATCCTACGAATCGGTCATTCGCTTATTCGAAGAAGCTTCGACTGACCCGGGAGTCACTCACATAAAAGTGGTTCAATACCGGGTAGCGCAAAAGTCGAGGATAATGGACGCGCTAATCAAGGCCGTTAAAATGGGCAAACAGGTAACGGTATTTATCGAAGTCAAAGCCCGATTCGACGAGGAAATGAATTTGAAATGGGGCGAAAAACTCAGCCGGGCAGGCATTAACGTACACTACAGCTTCCCCGGTTTAAAGGTACATTCAAAAATCGCACTGATCCGGAGAGTTGAAAACGGTGACTCACAGATTTACACCTATCTGAGTACGGGAAATTTTCACGAGGGCACGGTAAAGGTATACAGCGATCTGGGGTTGTTTACGGCAGACGACCGCATAACGTCTGAAGTCGCGCGACTCTTCCGGTTTTTAGAAACAGTAAAATTGCCCCAGGAAAATTTCGACCATCTATTGGTCGGTCAGTTCAACCTCCGATCGGAGCTCACAAAAATGGTGAAACGGGAAATTCAAATCGCCTCGGGGGGAAAGAGGGGGTACATCCTGCTTAAAATGAACAGTCTTCAAGACCCCGCTATGATTGAACTCCTCTACGAGGCCAACAATGCAGGAGTAAAGATAGACCTGATCGTCCGGGGACTTTGCTCCCTTATCCCCGGAATTGAAGGGTACAGCGAAAACATTAAAGTCATTAGCATTGTGGACCGCTATCTGGAACACTCCAGGGTATTCATTTTCAACAATGGCGGGGACGAAAAAATCTATATCAGCTCGGCCGACTGGATGGTGAGAAATCTCAGCTATCGCATTGAAACCATTGTACCCGTTTATTGTCCGAATCTTCGCAAAGAGATCAAAGACTTAATGAGAATTCAACTCAAGGACAATGTTAAAGCGCGATGGATAGATGTGGAAAAAACCAATGCCTACCGATTGGGGAAAGGAGATTTAAACATTCGCACTCAACACGAGACCTATTATTACTATAAGCGAAAACTGGAAACGCTGACCGCAAGGGAAAGTGAGAGCGGAGATGCAAGTCTTCCCTCTGAAAAAGGAACGCCCGGGGCATCCCCTCCTTCTCAATAGTGCAGCGTTCCGCCGGGACCTTCAATGGTCAGACTCACGCCTTTTCTCTGAGCCTCTACTCTACCCACCCGTTGCGCATGAATTCCGAGCTCTTTGGCTCCTTCTATCAACTCATCGGAAACCTCTGGTTTGCAGTACAATTCGAGCCTCTGTCCCATGTTGAACACCTGATACATTTCTCTCCAGTCGGTGGCCGTCGTTTTTTGTATCAATTCAAAGATGGGTGCGACGGGGATTGGGTTGTCCTTAATTACGTGAAAGCCCTGTGTAAACTTGGAGGATTTGGTCAGGCCACCGCCTGTACAGTGGATGATACCCTTGACCATGGGTCTTAATCGGGCCACTGGACCGGCGAAAAAGGGCAAAAAGGTGCGCGTTGGTGAAAGCATCATTTTTCCGATTTTCCTTTCCACTCCCTCTATATCCACCTTGTCTTTCAATCGGAAGGGTCCGATAAACCTCAATTCTTCAGGCACCAGTGGATCTCTGGACTCCGGATAGGCCTGGTCGTAGTATTTGCTCAGCAAATCGTGTCGCGCAGACGTAAGACCGTTCGATCCGATCCCGGAATTGTACTCTTTCTCATAAACCGCTTGTCCATAAGAGGCCAGTCCAACGATATCCAGTCCCTCTTCCATGTCATTGACAATGAGTTCATCCCTTTTCATCCGGGAAAAAGCCGTATATCCAACATCTATGGTTCGCACAATATCACCCACATCCGCGGTTTCTCCCCCCGCCAGGGTGATGTTTATACCGTACTCTGCCATTTTTTCACAGATCTCCTGACCGGCTGAGATGATCTGTTCTATCACCTCCCCGGTGATCAGGTTCTTATTCCTGCCTATGGTCGAAGACAGCAAAATGTTGTCCCAGGACCCCACACAGGCCATATCGTCCAGGTTCATGACCATAGCGTCCTGAGCTATGCCCCTCCAGACCGATACATCACCGGTTTCCTTCCAGTAAAGATAGGCCAGGCCGGCTTTGGTTCCCGCCGTATCTGCATGCATAAGGTTGCAGTAGGCCTCATCCCCTCCTGCAATATCCGGCAAAATTTTACAAAAAGCATTGGGATACAAACCCTTATCCAGGTTTTTAATGGCCTTGTGTACCTCTGATTTGGAAGCCGATACTCCCCTTTTATCGTATTTCATCTGTTTAAATTTTATTCTTTCCGATTAACTGCAGACGCAAAAATGGCTCACCCACCCTCTTCGAGGTTCACTCCCTTGAATGTCCACTGGACATTCACCCTCTGGGAACGTTCGTTCACCTTTGTGTCCGGCAGTAAATGCAACCCACCCCCCAACTAGTTGGGGGCTCTCTCACTTGAATGTCCCCCGGACATTCACTCTTTGAGATCGTTCGCTCGTAAAC
>SKYC01000141.1 GCA_007128085.1 Saprospiraceae bacterium
AACTTCAGTATCACTAAATTGCATACTTTCTTCAAGGGAGACAGACGAAGGATTTCCGTTTACATAAAAAAGTGAACGCCGAACACCGATTAGCGAACGCTGATTTGAGAAGTTTTTATAGAATGAATAAGTTTGATTTAGAAGAGGTCTTGATGGGTTTTTCGGTTACTTGAAATTGCCAGGGAAATGTGCCCAATGCTTATGCGTCAAATCACCTTGCCAGGTAGTTGCTGTTGCTCTGTTAAGGAACTTCAGTATCACTAAATTGCATACTTTCTTCAAGGGAGACAGACGAAGGATTTCCGTTTACATAAAAAAGCGAACGCCGAACACTGATTATCGAAGGCCGATTGGCGAAGTTTTTAAAGATAGAAAGCCATGCGTGATTGAAAAATATTGGGTGATATTAAGCCACTTTTTTATAAATGAACCAATTGAATAATAAAAACAACCAACAACAAAAGCTATTACGACAAATGGCGCTAACCGCGTCAATTCCGTTTTGCTAATCGGTATCTTCAAGTGAGCTAGACAGGCCAAATTGATAGTTCGCAACAGCACATAAGACTCTTGTCAGTACTTGATGCAAACATTTTTTGGCTCAGTAAAGAACCTCAGTGCTTCCAATCCACCCTCTCTGCCCATACCGGAGTTTTTCATTCCACCAAAGGGCGTTCTGAGGTCTCTAAGCAACCAACAATTGACCCAAATGATTCCAAAATCCAATTCAGCGGACAATTTATGTGCCCGGGAAAGATTTTGGGTCCAGATGGAAGTGGCCAGTCCATAAGATGTTCCATTGGCCATTTCGAGTGCTTCTTTATCAGAGCTGAATGGTGCAATCGTTACCACCGGACCAAAGATTTCATCCTGATTGGTGCTGCATTCCTGAGAAAGTCCTTCAATAACAGTCGGAGCAATAAAGTATCCTTTTTTACACCTTCCATCGACTTTGATTCGCTGTCCACCACACAACACCTTTCCCCCCTCTTTCTCCGCAGTTTTAATATGTCCGAGGATCTTATTCATATGGTCTTTAGAGACCACCGCACCCAATTGTGTATCGGGTAAAACAGGATCCCCTACCACCAGTTTTCCGGCTCTTTCTACAAAGTCTTTTTTAAATTTATCGTAGATTTTATCTTCAATCAATATGCGGGAGCCACACAGACAAATCTGACCCTGATTGGCAAAAGCGGATTTCAAAACAGCACTTAAGGTTTTCTCGTAATTGCAATCGGCAAAAATTAGGGTGGGGTTTTTTCCCCCCAATTCAAGGGACATTTTTTTAAACTGTGGGGCTACTACTGATGCAATCTTTTTCCCCGTTTCCGTCCCACCGGTAAATGACACAGCTTTCACCCCTCTGTGGCTGATCAATTCCTGTCCGACTTCTCCACCCAGGCCGTGAACAATGTTTAAAACTCCCGGTGGCAATCCGCTGTCCATGACAATTTGTGAGAGCAAATAGGCGGTCATAGGAGTCACTTCGGAGGGTTTACCTACCACGCAATTACCGGCTGCCAGGGCAGGAGCAATTTTCCAGCTAAAGAGATAAAGTGGGAGGTTCCAGGGGGAAATGCAAGCTACCGTCCCTATCGGCTGCCTCAATGTGTAGTTAATTGCTTCATCGGGCATCTCGTGGGATTCGCTGGAGAATTGGGTGATGGCGTCTGCAAAAAAGCGAAAATTGGCAGCGGCCCGCGGAATATCGACACTCCTGGCTAGTTTTAAGGGTTTTCCATTGTCTATGGACTCAGAAACAGACAACTCTTCGAGTTGCTCTTCTATCAAATCGCCGATTTTCCTCAGGTACCCGGCTCGCTCTGAAAGGGAAGTTCTCTTCCACTCTTCAAAAGCTGATTCTGCAGACACAACAGCCTCATCAACATCTTCCTTTCCACTCCTCGGAAGTATTGCATAGGGTTGTCCGGTAGCGGGTTCCGTAATTTCGATAAAATCACCGGTTTTAGCCTCCCGAAAATTCCCGCCTATAAAGTTCAATATCTTTTTCATTGGTTTAGATTTTCTCCTTCTGAATAACTGCTGACTGAAGATACAAAAAAAGTTGAGATTGAGTCCTTTTCCCTCGGATATTCGTGAGGGGTCCTTGCGAAATCACTGAGTCAATTAAACACACAGGATTAATCCGGCTTAGAAAAAAATTCTAAAGACCCGAGCCATTCGAAATACCGGATCCTCAAAACCAAAAATGGTCTCCGCGGAGACCATTTTTGTACTTTACATTATGAAAATTTGACTTAGCCTCCAAAGTCATCAAAGGCAATATTTTCTTCAGGTACACCCATATCATCCAGCAGTTTAATCACCGCCTGATTCATCATAGGAGGCCCACAGAAGTAATATTCAATTTCCTCGGGTTCTTCGTGTTCCTTGAGGTAGTTGTCGTACAATACCTGGTGGATAAATCCGACAAAGCCATCGCCTTCCGAATCGAGGCTTTGCTTGGTTTTCCAGTTGTCTTCTTCCATGGGTTCAGAAAGGGCCACTTCAAAATTAAAATTGGGGAATCTCTCCTCAATTTCCCGGAACTCCTCCACGTAGAACAACTCTCTCTTAGATCTTCCACCGTACCAATAGGAGACCTTTCTGTCTTTGGTCTCCAAAGTGTGGAACAAGTGAAAGAGATGCGATCTCAATGGGGCCATCCCGGCACCACCACCGATGTACACCATTTCCTTTTTCGAGTGTTTGATAAAAAACTCACCATAGGGACCGGAGATGACCACTTTATCCCCGGGTTTGCAATCAAACACATAGGATGAACAGACACCGGGGTTCACCGCCATCCAGTCATTGGCATTTCTATCCCAAGGGGGAGTAGCAATTCGAATATTCAGTTTAATAATATCTCCTTCAGCGGGGTGATTGTCCATAGAATAGGCGCGAAACTGAGGTTCGTCATTGACCATTCTCAGTTTCCACATATCGTAAGCATCCCAATCCTCCTTAAATTTATCGGGTCCTGCGGGGTCATCGGGATGAGGCGAAATATCAAAACCTTTGTAGTCCACGGTAATGACCGGCACATCGATTTGTATATAGCCTCCCGGTTCAAAGTCCATGGTTTCTCCTTCGGGCAACCTCACAACAAACTCCTTAATAAAGGTAGCGACATTGTAGTTAGAAACCACTTCCGTTTCAAATTTCTTAATACCGAAAATCTCTTCCGGCACTCTGATTTTCATGTCTTCACGCACTTTCACCTGGCAAGCGAGTCTGACCTTTTCAGCCACCTCTTTTCTCGACAGGTGGTTCAATTCTGTGGGCAGAACTTCACCTCCTCCCTCGTCAATATTGCAAAGACACATGGCACAAGTTCCACCACCTCCACAGGCCGAAGGAAGAAAAATACTTTTATCCGACAGCACATTCAACAGGTTGGATCCGGGTTGAACCTTTATCGGGTTGTCCTCATCTCCATTGATAATCAAATTCACATCGCCCTGGGGCACCAGTTTTCTTCTCGCCATGATGAGGACAAAAGCAAGTCCCATGATGACAAACGCGAACACCAGAATCGCCGCAAGTATTGGAATAAATTCTATTAGGAAAAACATAAGCAAATTTTCTTTTTCAATTAATTGGTGCCAGTAAAAGCTCCGGGATCAATTCCCATCAAACTCATAAATCCAATTCCCATCAATCCCGTGAGGATGAAAGCCATTCCCAGTCCTCTCAAAGGTCCGGGAACATTGGAATACCTGATCTTTTCCCTTATGGCTGCAATGGCAATGATGGCGAGAAAGAATCCAAACCCACTCCCGAGGCCAAAAGATACGGACTCAGGGAACGTGTACTCCCTGGCTATCATAAATAGCGAACCACCCAAAATGGCGCAGTTCACCGTGATCAGCGGCAAAAATATACCGAGCGATGAATAGAGTGCCGGCGAGTATTTTTCAATAATCATTTCCACCAATTGAACCATTGAGGCAATTACCGCAATAAACAGAATAAACCTCAGAAAAGTTAAATCCATTCCCAGTAAGCCCGATTCGCTCAGTAAAAAGGTGGTAATAAGCCAGTTGATGGGCATGGTTATACCCAACACAAAAATAACGGCCAGTCCCAATCCAAATGCGGTATCCAGTGTTTTAGAAACAGCGAGATAGGAACACATCCCCAAAAAGTAGGCGAGCACCATGTTCTCAATAAAGGCTGCTTTAATAAATATATTGATCAATTCCATAGTCGAAATAATTTTTAAGATACATCAATTAAGTCTCTGTTCCAGGCTCTGTGGATCCAGATCAATACTCCAATAACAAACAATGCTGAGGCAGACAGTACCATCAGGTTGTTGGGCATGTACCACGAAAGCAATGCGTGGGCTTCGGTATTAATCATAAATTGCGGTCCGGGGCCGAAGAGCTCCCAGCCCATAAGAGAACCGGAGCCAAACAACTCCCTGAAAAAAGCAACAATGATCAAAATCGCTCCGTAGCCCATGGCATTCCCCACCCCATCCAAAAAGGACGGCCAGGGTTTGTCTGCCATTGCAAAAGCCTCTAACCTACCCATGATTATACAGTTGGTAATAATCAGTCCGATAAAAACAGACAACTCCTGATAAATGGGGTAGTTAATCGCCTTTAGAGACAACTCCACAACGGTCACCAAAAAGGCGATGATTATGAGCATCACAATCATCCTCACCTGTTTGGGTATGGTGTGTCGGAGAAGAGAGGTAAACAAATTGGCAAAACCCATCACAAATATTACCGCCAAAGTCATGACGACAGCAGGAGAAACCTGGGTCGTAATGGCCAGAGCAGAACAAATACCCAATACCTGAACGGTAATGGGATTGTTGTCATTTAACGGATCGGTAATCAATCTGCGCTCCCGCTTTCCAAACAGGGGCTTTTTATCTTTTACTTTAGGTTGATCTACTGTACTGGTATCAGCCATAATTATTCATTTTCAATTTATACAAGCCAAAAAAACAATTGTTTACTGGGTCTCCACTTTTTCGAAATAAGAAAAATAATACTGCAACCCGCGTTCAAACATTTCTGAAACTCCATTATTGGTTACGGTAGATCCCGTAATGCCATCCACTTCGTGGTCTTCATCTGTTACACGTCCTTTTTTCACCGTTACTGATCTGAAGTTGCCCGCTTCATCGAACAACTTAGTTCCCACGAATTGCTCAGAAAATCGGGGATTGTCCGTGATTTCGGCACCCAGTCCAGGTGTCTCGGCTCTGTGCCCAAATGCCACACCGGCAATGGTGTTGAAGTCCGATTGAAGAGCGACATTGGCCCAAATTTCGTCCCAGAGGCCATTGCCCCTTACGGAAACAACATAAAGCTGTTCATCGGGTGCATTGAATACAAAGACCGGAAAGATCCTGTCGGACTCTGGTTTTCGCCGCTCCCTACCCAGGTCGACATGTTCTGCCATGCCGCCTGCATATCCTTCGGCCCGAACCTCTTCCTCAGACAAAATATTGCCCTGGATATCAACCACATACTGATCGATCTGATTATCGAATATTTCAATTACTTCATCGTCAGACATTTGTCTGATGGGTGTTTCCAGGTAGTTGTTTACCGCAAACAATATAGACCGTTTATTGGCCAATGCCTCATTGCGGTCGTGAATAGGTTTCAGCAAAGTGGCCATAGAAGACAACACCAATGCTACAACAACAGAAACTACCAGAATAAACTTAACAACATAAGATGTACTATGCACTTGCTAGACGTTTTTGAATGTTCTTACGAAGAACAAAGTGATCAATTAATGGCGAAAACGTATTCATGAGGAGAATGGCCAACATCCATCCCTCAGCATAAGCGGGATTTAACACCCGAATAATTATTCCAAAAAACCCGATCAGAAAACCGTATATCCACTTACCCTGATTGGTAGAAGCGGCGGTCACCGGGTCGGTAGCCATGAATGCCAATGCAAACAAAAAGCTTCCGATGTAAATATGGTGGTACCATGGAACGGTCATAAACGGGGTTGCGCCCCACATATTGAGTAAAACTCCTGTCAAAATAGTACCGATCAACATTCCCAACATAATTCTCCAGCTCGCAATTCCGACAACTCCCAGAAAAATGGCTCCTACGAGAATTAAGGGCTTAGAAGTCTCTCCAATGGACCCCGGAATGGTTCCCCATATCATCTGCGATTGGGTATACACTTCAGTTACGGCTTGCCAACCTCCCTCAAAAGCGAGTGACAGCGGAGTAGCCCCAGTATATCCGTCTACAACGGTGAGGCTCGGGTCGAACTGGGCGAGCCCAAGCCAATCAAATAATCCGTTAAATAAAGTGAGGTGAATCCAACCGTATTCAGCTGAAGCACCGGCAAATGTGGATTCTATTCCCGCAATCCACACCTCGTCACCGGAAATTTCGGTCGGATAAGCAAAGAAGATAAACACCCTCGACAGAAGGGCTATATTCCAAATGTTCATTCCCGTACCACCAAAGGCCTCTTTTCCAATGATTACGGCAAAAGCAACACTGAGGCCCAGTATCCACAGGGGTATATCCGGCGGCATAATCAGGGGAATTAAAGCCCCCGAAACCAGAAAGCCCTCCTCTATACTGTGACCCTTTTTGGCCGCGTAAAAGAACTCTATGGCCAGTCCGACCACATGAGCCACTACGAATATGGGAAGTAATTGCCAAAATCCATACAACAACTTCAAATGGGCACCTTCCAGGAATCCGGTGTATTCACCCAGTGCCAGAAAATGCTGATGACCAATATTGTACGTACCGAATAGATAGCAAAGTTGCAGCATAAGTACCACGTGAACCATGGTCCTCTTCAAATCCATATTGTCGCGAATATGAACTCCGCCCTTGGTCACGTGATTCGGTGCAAAAAGAAAAGTGTGAAGACCGTCGTACAAAGT
>SKYC01000276.1 GCA_007128085.1 Saprospiraceae bacterium
GTTGAACAGCGTCGGATCCGGTATTTCGTCTATGGATATGAAAAAGGGATTGGACAATTCTGAGCGGCACTGTCCAAAGTCTACCTGCACCTGCCACTCTCCTGCCAGGTCGGTGGAGGCACCGGAAATAAACAATTGGTTGATGGATGTAATCGTTTCAGATCCATCGGGAAACACCCATCGATAACGGGTGGCTATGGGAATATTGCTCACCCTAAGCGATATACTATCTCCCTCACAAATGGCCGATGATCCCTGGACTATGGGTTTAGCGGGACTCGGATCAACCACCACTTCCGCCTCTATTTCTTCAGAAATACAACTGCCCAATTCAACCACCAGAGAGTATGTTCCCTGATGTATGGAGGATGCCGAAAGCGTCACCAATGGATTTTGTAGATCCGAGACAAAATTGGCCGGTCCGGACCAATGATAATCAAATGCCGATCCCAGGGGCGAGGACAGACTGAGTGGTTCCCCTTCACACACCCTGACAAAGACGGGATCGATCTCTGCATGAGGCTCTTCAACGACTTCCACATTCAATGTGGCAGACGGATTGGAGGCGCATTGCGGGTTTTCCACAACTACGTAAAACGAATGACTTCCCCTCGGAAGTAATATATTGAAATTGGGCTGAGAGGTAGTTCCCAGCAAAACTCCAGAGGGCGGATTGCCACTGTACCACTTGTACGATATCTGACCGGTATAAGCAGGTGCCTGCAATTCGATCTGATCTCCTTCGCAGACAACCTTACTCGCTGCCGACAGTGTGGGTGTAGCGATGGTATTTATGGAAACATTTACCGAACCCGTTGCACTGCAACCACCAAAACCGGTGATGGTCAATTGGTAGTTTCCGGAATTGGCCGGTCCGACTCCGGGAATAATGGGATTTAGCTCGCTTGATGTAAATCCCAAAGGCCCGGCCCATTCGTAGCTGTAGAGACTTTCATCTCCAGGTGCCATGGCAAACAAAAACAAACTGTCGGGATTACAGAGGTCGAGAGTAAAATCCGGATTCAATGCAATGGACTCCAGGCGAACAATACTCGTACAACTGTCGGCATTGCCATGGGCGTCAAAAACGGTCAATTGTACTTCCTGTTCAGTACCGATGTCCAGGCAGTTGAATGAATTGGGGCTGATTTCGTAGGCTGTAATTTCACAATTATCGAAACTGGCACCGTCGACCACCTGTCTTTCAATAATAAAAGTGTCGAGCACCGACGGATTCAAAGTGACAATGGAGTTTTGACAAATAGCGACGGGGGGAATCGTATCGATCACTTCAAGGGTGTAGGAGCAACTGTCCGCATTTCCCCAGGGGTCATACACCCAATAAGTCAATGTATTCAATCCCCCGGGAAAATCCAACTCAGGAACTTCCCCCCCCAGATAATAGGAAGTATCCTTTTCTGTTCCATCGGGATGGGTCAGGTGGATGTCTACTTTAACGGAGTGAATTTTTAAAAATGCTCTGACGAAGGAAACCCCATCGGAGTCACCGTTTTCTGTGACCTCCGCGCTGCACGGATTGATGGCCAACCCACTCTGATTGGGATCAAAGGGAATTTGAGTATTTTGACGCAGTACCAAATGCAGTTCATCTCCCTCTTTCAATTGATTATACAGACTGTCCACGAGCTCGAATCGAACCAGTCCACTTTGCTCGCAACTCCCCTGCCGGACAATTTCGTCATTCATATCCAGGGTATTGCCAATCAAAGTACCATCGGCAGACAACAATTCCATATAGGCAAAAGCCGTATCCACATCCCCCTGATACTCCAGGAAAAGGCTTATCTCACCTCCGGCGGAAGGTGGAAGCCCGCTAAAATAAAAATGTACATCTTCCATTTGAAATTCATTCCAATCGGGATGAAGGGAAAAAGTCAACCATTCGAATTCTCCCGGACCATGGCTGTAAAAAAAAGCTCCCTGTTCTATACACGCGTGTTGATAATCAACAGCTTTCGGAGTATGTGTAAATATACAATCATCCATTCCCGTATAGCCAATGCTGTTTTCACTGCACTCCACTTCCGGCCCCGCTTCGGGAATTACCTGGACGACAAATTCGCAATGGGAACGGTTTCCCGAACAATCTTCAGCACTTAATAAAACGGGGTGATTCCCTGCAGAAAGCGCGATTCCCTCCTCGGAAAAATCTGCCCAATCTATTTCTTCTTCATAGCCGATGCGAAAAGAAAAATTCAGGTCCTGTTGATCACTCCTTTGGGCGGTCAGTGTGCCTACCACCAGGCCGGGGTCGCAAATGTCATTGATGTAAAAGGATCCGGGCAGACTGTCCGACTCAAGAGGAACCAATTGAAAGGCCATACTGCCATTGTCCAACCACTGCGCCAGTTCCTGCGGATCATTTATATCGATCCGGGTGGAAGAATATCCACATTGCTCATCTGTATTGACGGTTTGACCAATCAGCTGGCCAAGTGGATCGTATATTAAAAAAACTTCGGTGGGTTGCTCCCCGTCCACACCCATCAGCTCAATTTCTAAACTCAGTGATTGAAGCGGCCGGAACGGATCGAACAAATCGGGAAAGACCAATTCCAGAGGCAATACCACTTCATTGGGATCCGCGGAATTGGCAGATTCAATGGTTGCACTGTCCACTCTGATAATTGTTTCGGTGGTCAAGCCACAGGCATCATAAACAGAAATATCGGGTCGAAAAAACTGCCCCTCACATTGACCCGTTTCGGTATGCACCACCATCTCCTCCGGACAATTCAATATCTCCGGTGGACTGCTGTCGGTCAGAATTAGACTGGCCTTTTCAACAACAGAATTGCCGCATTCATCAATAAACACAAAATCCAGTTGCAACTCTGAAAGAATTTCTCCCGAAATGGAATCGCAGGGCGGTATATCCGGAATCGTCGGCCGGGTACCCGGATAAGTGGTACTATCTCCCAAAACATAAGAGCCCGGCAGGGCGGCGAAAAACAGAACCGAAGAACAGGCGTCTTCTACTTCAGCATTCCCGGCCGCATCCAACCACTCCTCCAAGGCTGTCTCTTTGCCCGAATCCCCACATTCCAATACCAGATCCAGAGGCGGTTGGAGAATTACCGGAGCATTGCTGTCAATCAATTCAAAAAACTGAATGGCGGAGTAGGTATTTCCGCAAGGATCTGTCGCCGTCCAGGTGCGATTCACTCCACCTGCACATCCGTAGTTAATGAATTCGTCCTCGTAGGAAATCTCAATTTCACTTTCAGAAAAACAATTGTCCGTTATTTCAGAGGGATAGTCATCGGGGCCCGGATCGCCAAACAATTCACAGGAAATAACTTGATTCGGCGGAAGTTGAAACTCAGGTGGTGAAAAATCGCTCCGAACCAAAATCTGATGAAAATCAGAGACATTGCCGCAAACATCAGTAGCTTCATACACCCTTTCCAAAACTTGTTCAAAATCCCCGCACCCCTGATATGAATGTGCAATAATGCTATCGGAATATTGAACATCAAATTCGGAGCATCCATCGGAGATCAGCACAAAAAGCTGCTCTATGTCTTCGTCGCAGTCCAACCACACCGTATCCTGTGTTCCTGTAAAAGAGGGAGGGGACAAATCCTCCATTTCCACCATGGCTGAAAAAGACAGTGTATTTCCACAGGCATCTTCAACAGAGAATTCAAATTCCCATTGCTGACCACAAGTTTCCAATTCCAATTCAGGATAAGGTCCCTCTTCCACAGAACCACTGCCGGTCTGACCACTCGATGTGGTCCAATCAAACACACCCGGGCTTAACTCACTGCACACCTCCCCAATCTGAGCATTTCCGTAAGCCTTTATCCAGTTTTCCAGTTGTTGAAGCGGATCCGAATCGCAGTGGATCAGAAGACTAGAGGGTGGTGCCACCAGCTGAGGGGACAGTGTGTCGATGGTGTAGAAAAAAACCTCGCTCTCTGCTGCCAGGCGATTCTGACAGGCATCTTCAGCATAGAATAAAACACTGACCCGGCCGGTATTTCCACAAAGAGTATCTCTGCTGTTGAGATACAAGTTCCACAACTCTTCGGGAGTAAACGCTGCTCCGGACATCCACTCAGAGCAATTGTCATCGGCCTCCATGCCTCCGGCACTTTCGTACCAGGCAATCAGTGACTGCTGCACCAGACTGTCGGAAGCACACTGCATGGTATAACTTTCCGGTTGCACACTGATGACGGGAGCCTGGTCATCCGTGGCCAGGAATTGAGCGTAACTAACGGTGGAATGACCGCAAAAATCGGTGAATTCAAATCCTATTTCAATATGCGACAAAACATGATAAACGTAATTACCTCCGGATAAAATCGAATCGGTACAGCCGGCCTGCAGACCATCGCTAAAAATATCCCACAATTGGGAGGGATTCATCGGCTGCCCCTGATACAGGTATTGTAACTCTAAATCTTCTACGCTTGTACAACCGTCAGCCGGCACTGCACCCGCCCCGCCTTCCAGCCAGTCCAAAAAAAGTGCACCCAAATCCGAGGCTGCACAGTCCACTACCATATCTTCGGCTTCGGAAATCAATTCGGGGGGCAAGGTATCCTGAATAAAAAGAATGGAATGAACAACGGTGGTATTTCCGCAGGCATCTTCGAGCTGCCATTCAACCTCCATGCTGTCATTGCAAATCCACTCCGGACTCCCGGGTTGCGGACTGAACCCAACAGTCAATGGCCCACAATCCTCTTCTATTTCAGCAAAACCAATGCTGTCTATCCAGTTCGTCAATAATTCCAGGGCATCGGGGGAAGTGCAATCCAACGCAAGTGGCATGGCGGGTGTAATCAGTTGAGGCGGCACGGTGTCTGTTAGGGAAAAAAGGGCGGATTCAGACTGTTGATTTCCACAGCTGTCGAGGGCCGTAAAAGTAACTTCCAGGTCTCCGCAGAAACCCGTCATATCCTCAGGCAATGGTGCATCATCTGAAATTACCAGAGCACCACCGGAGGCATTGATGACCTCCATCCAATCGTACTGCGCAGCCAACCAGGATTCATAAGCCTCAGGCATTTGATCGCAATAGACAGAAGTATCCGCCGGTCCGACAACAAAAACCGGAGGTATGGTGTCCGGAATCTGCGTGATAAATTGCACGTATTCGGTTTGGTTCCCAAAGGCGTCCGTCGCTATGTAGGTGCGCGTCCAAACCCCTCCATCGCAAATATTGGGAATGGCCTCATCCACCACTTCTATCACAATATTGTCGCCCTCCGGATCGCAATTGTCGGAAGCAGATACAGTGGCCGGTGGATAGTCGTGACTATTGATCAGGGCCGTATCCGGAGGAAGAGTTTGGGGGTCAAAAACCGGTGGAAGGGTGTCTACAAATTCAATATCAAAGGAAAAAAACTCTGTATTCCCCATATTGTCGCGCACTCTGTAGGTGATTGTTACAGTCGTTCCGGCTGAAACAGAGTCACCGGCCTCATATCCTCCACTCACCGATTCCAGTGTCCGGGAGACAATCACTCCACCGGGATTGGTCGCCTCGCAGTTGATTTCGCTCTCATTCCATTCCAATAGAGCAGTACAACTCTCATCTACATAGAGTGTATCCGCACCGTCAAAGGAACAGTCAATGGGAGACAGCCCTGAGTGAGCCAAAACGTCAGCGATCCCAAACAGGCCTATCAGGCAGATCAGTAAGAACTTCTCCCAACTAAAATTCATTTTCTTTTTTTTACCACCAATCGACTGAGAAAAAACAAGAATATCCAATCACCAGTCTGTCACATTCGCGCGCTGAAACGGCAAAACACGGGCTTTGGTGTCTTCAGTCGAACATTATAAAACAAGGGTTCAATCATGGAAAAACAAACCGGAACAACATTTCTTAGGGCAAGAAAAATCAAATGTGAAGATAAAAATTATCGGTTAAATCACCTTTAAAATCTCTTCATTTTTTTTACTCCTCTTCGCTCACAGCGTTTCCGTGTTCATCTAACTTTTTATCGCTTACATTTTTATTGAGAAATGAATTGAGTTTCTCCACGTCAAAATTTCCGGCAATTTCACCAAATTCATTGATTTGGATATCGAGCCCTTCCAAATCTTTGTGCAGATCCGGCTTGCCTTTGGTCTTCATTTTTTTTGGCATCTTTATATAATTTTATGTTTTTCTCAATGATAGAGTTTTCAACCGATCGACACATTCCTTCCTGCCGATGAGCTCCATGGAAGCAAACAAGTCAGGCCCCTGCATGGTTCCGGAAACGGCCAGCCGCAGCAAGGGTAGAACTTGCCCAAATTTAAGATTTTTCTCAGAAATATACGCCTTAATTGCTTTTTCAATTTCACTTTTTTCATAAGGGTGAGTGACCTCAAGCAGCTTTGCGACCTCCTCAATGATGGCAGGAGATTCCTCCTTCCACCTTTTTTTCAATTGCTTGTCGTCCATTGGGAAATTATCTGTAAAAAAGAACTTTGCCGATTGTGGCAGTTCTGAAACCAATTGCATTCGCTCCCTCATCAACTTACAGACTTCAATCAAATAATTTTCAGTGGGATTGATTCCCACTATTTTTAAATACGGCATCGCTTTAGAAGCAATCTCTTCGGGACTGGAATTTAACAGGTATTGTTGATTGAACCACTTGGCCTTGTCAAAGTCAAATCGGGCACCCGACTTTCCGACCCGATCGAGGGTGAAGAGTCTTTCCATTTCCTCCAAAGAGTAAATTTCTTTCTCGCCTCCCGGATTCCAACCCATAAAAGCAATGAAATTGATGAGTGCCTCGGGATCAAATCCCATCTCCCTGAAGCCGAGATACAAATCACCGGTTTTCTCGTCCTTCCAATCCATGGGAAAAACGGGAATGCCAAATTTGGCTCCGTCTCGCTTACTCAACTTCCCCTTA
>SKYC01000069.1 GCA_007128085.1 Saprospiraceae bacterium
GTCAGAACCTCTCAGGATCGAAAGGTTTATTACCTCGCCAAGCGATCCCTCTTCCGACCCCCGCTGGGATGGTTGTTGCGCTGGTTGGGTGGGTATCCCGTGGACAGAAGTGGTAACCAGGGTCTCGTAGACTCCATAGTCGATATGTTCGGCCGCAGGAAAGAGTTCGCCATCGCCATTGCACCGGAGGCCACCCGGAGACGGGTGGATCACCTCCGCTCCGGTTTTTACTACATCGCAAAAAACGGGCGCATACCCATACAGCTCTCCGGTTTGGATTTCGGTAGCAAAACAGTGTTTATCCAAACCCCGTATTTGGCAGAGGGAACCTTCGATCAGGAAGAAGAAAAAATCAGAAAATTCTGGGGCAGCATGAAGGGTTATCACCCGGAAAAGGGTTTTGGGTAACCTCATTTTCTCCGGATTTACCTACATTTGCTTTCTCTGTTGAACCTTATACGCCATCCAAAGTTTTTTTATAAATCCACTTTTCTATGTACAGCGAAAAAGAGCAAAAGGCGCTGCTCGACAGCACGGAAAATTTTCTCGAAAGAATCCAGAGAAAGGACGCCCCCGAAATTAAAGAGATCGACCGTCTGAAAGAAATTCTCCGCTACCACGAATGGAAGTACTACGTAAAAAATGACCCGGCCATTTCCGACCGGGAATACGATGCGCTGTTCAAAACACTGGAGTTTCTGGAAGAGAGCCATCCCGACGCCATCACTCCCGATTCACCCACACAGCGCATCTCCGGGGACAGCTCGGGTGATTTTGCCACCGTCCGCCATCTCGAACCCATGTTGTCTCTCTCCAATTCATACAATCTGGAGGATCTGAAAAACTTCCACGACCAACTGCTTCGCAAACTCAAAGACGAAGGAGACCTCCAAATAGACTACGCGGCAGAACCCAAATACGACGGCAGCAGCATCTCCCTCCTCTACGAAAACGATCTCCTCGTGCGCGCAGCCACCCGCGGAAACGGCATCCAGGGCGACGACATCACCCAAAATGTGCGCACCTTGAGAACCGTGCCTTTGCGGGTACCCTTTTCCAAATACGGCATCTACCGAGCCGAATTGAGGGGAGAAGCACTCATCCGCCTCGATTTTTTTGAGGAATTGAACACCCAACGGGAAAAAGAGGGCAAGGCCCTGTTCGCCAATCCCAGAAATGCCGCCGCCGGGGGATTGCGTATGAAAGACCCAGGAGAAACCGCCGGTCGGGGAATAGAGATGTTCGTCTATCAGATCGGCCACGCGAGCGATGCCGACGGGAACGACCTGCTGACCCGGTTTTCCACCCATACTGAAACCCTGAAAACGCTCGATCAACTGGGTTTCAGATCTTCCTATCCCGATCACCGGGTCTTCTCTTCTATGGACGAATTATTTCCCTATCTGGAGGAGTGGGAGATGCGACGCAGCGATTACCCCTATGAAATAGACGGTATGGTGGTCAAAGCCAACCGGCTGGATCTCCACAAAAAGGTGGGCAGTACCAGCCATCACCCCAGGTGGGCCATCGCCTTTAAATTCAAGGCCCGGCAAGCTACCAGCCGACTGAAAGAGGTCACCTATCAGGTGGGCAAAATCGGTACCATCACACCGGTGGCCAAAATTCAACCCGTTTCGCTGGCAGGGGTCACCATTTCCAGCGTTTCGCTGCACAACGAAGAGTTTATCCGCTCCAAAGACATACGCCTGGGCGACCGGGTTTTGGTGGAAAGGGCCGGAGACGTCATTCCCTATATCGTAAAAACCCTCCCCGAGTTCAGGGACAGCAGTCAAAAGGCCATCCAATTTCCCGCTCTCTGTCCGGTCAACGATACGGATCAAGAGGTGAAGCTGGTAAAGATGCAGGACGAAGCGGCCTGGAGGTGCCCGGATTGCGTATGTGGAATGCAACCCCTTCAGAAAATGATCTTTTTCGTATCCAAAGATGCCATGGACATTGCCGGTTTGGGCAAAAGCCTCGTTGAGCGCTTTTTCAGGGAAAAAATGCTGACCGATATACCCGATCTCTACCGACTGGACTACGAAGCGATAAGCAAGATGGATGGCTTTGGGGAAAAGTCGGCCCAAAATCTCAAAAAAGCGGTGGAAGAATCCAAAGACCGGCCTTTAAAAAGACTGTTGTACGGTTTGGGAATCCACCACCTGGGCAAACGGGGCTCCGCCATTATTGCCGGTCAAATTGAAGATGTGTTCGAACTCACCCAATGGACGGAAGAGGACTACAACAGCCTCAAAGACATCGGCCCTGTCCTCGCCAAAAATATGAGCGCATTTTTCCGGGACGAAAAAAACCTGGCCGTACTCAGGGAATTGCAGCAATTGGGTGTCAATACCCGCAGTACTCCGGAAGACAAACCCGCTGAGAAAATGGACGGCCCGCTGAGTGGGAAAACCATTTTATTTACCGGATCACTGCAAAAAGCCTCCAGAAAAGAGGCCCAAAAGGCCGCTGAAGCAGCAGGTGCCAGAAATATTTCCGCCGTCTCCTCCAATCTCAATTACCTGGTCGTGGGAGAAAAAGCGGGTTCCAAACTTAAAAAAGCCGAAAAAGTCGGTACGGTTGAAATTCTAACCGAAGACGAATTTTACAAAATTATAGAATCATGAAACTGAGGTGGCTCTTCGCATTAACGGCCTTATTCTGGATGTCCTGCGGCAGCAGTGAGGGCGATGGTGAGGTCAAAATCACCCCTACGCAAGATCCCATTCTGGAATCCGATACCCTTTTTCAGGATGTGGAGGAAAAAGACCAGAGGGTGGAATTGCCCGCCCCGGATTACGACACCACAGCCTGGGCAGAAATCCTGGAAGTGACGGATGGTATACACATCGATCTCAGGTACGCCACGGAAAACAACTTTACCGAAAAAGTTCTGTACGATTGTCCGCGGTGTTTTTTGCGTCCCGAGGTAGCGGAAGCCCTGCGACTCGCTCAAATGGATCTGAAGGAAAAAGGCCTGGGCTTAAAAGTTTTTGATTGCTACCGCCCGCAGTTCGTGCAGGAAAAAATGTGGGAGATCATACCGGACCCCAATTACGTGGCCAATCCCAAAAGTGGATCCATGCACAGCCGCGGACTGGCCGTGGACGTCACTCTCACAGACAGCCTCGGCAATGAACTGGACATGGGTACGGATTTCGACTACTTTGGCGTGGAGGCCCACAGCGATTACCTGGAATTGCCCACCCCGGTACTGGACAACCGGCAGCTTTTGCGCGAAACCATGGAAAATTACGGATTGATCGGCATTCGGACCGAATGGTGGCATTTTTCCATGCGCGGACTGAGTTATCCTCTGGACAGTATGAGGTGGGACTGTCCGTAAGTGCAGCCCACAACTCCTGTTCGCGGCCAATAAAATTAAGGCACAAAACCATTTGAGCAATAAAGCACCGGCCGCCAAAAAACAATTAAGCGTATTCCCCGTTTGAATAAACGTCGCTGAAACATAGGCGGTATTTTTTATCAAAATACTACCTTTGGCAATTTGAAAAATTACAGATAAAGCAGATAAAATTCATGGCACAACAAAACGGTTCTGAAGTTAAAGCGGTTGACTCCCTGGCGGAGTCTTACGCAGCGCTGAAAAAAGAAATTTCCAAAGTCATTGTCGGACAGGATAAAGTCGTGGAAGCAGTGATCATATCGCTCTTCTCCAACGGCCACAGTCTACTGGTCGGAGTTCCCGGACTGGCAAAAACGCTGCTGGTTAGCACCATAGCAGAAGTACTCGACCTGGACTTTAAAAGAATTCAATTTACCCCCGACCTCATGCCCTCGGACATTACGGGCTCGCAAATACTGGGAGAAAACCGCCAGTTCAAATTCAACAAAGGACCTCTTTTTTCCAATATAGTGCTGGCCGATGAGATCAACCGAACACCTCCAAAAACCCAGGCGGCACTGTTGGAGGCCATGCAGGAAAGACAGATCACCTCGGGTGGAAGGCTTTACAAACTCGACACCCCCTTCTTCGTTCTCGCTACGCAAAACCCCATCGAACAGGAGGGTACTTACCCCTTGCCCGAAGCTCAGTTGGACCGTTTCATGTTCAATATACCCCTCGATTACCCTTCTTACGAAGAAGAGCTGCTGGTCGTAAAAACCACCACCGGGTTAAAAAAGGAAAATCTCAACCACATCCTCTCGGCCACTCAGATTCTGGAATATCAGGATCTCATACGAAAAATACCCATTGCCGACAATGTACTGGAATACGCTGTATCCACCGTAAGTAAAACCCGACCCAATACGCCCCACGCGGCAGAAGTGGTCAATCAATACATCGGTTGGGGTGCCGGCCCACGGGCTTCGCAGTACCTCGTACTCGGTGCTAAATGCCACGCCGCCATTCGAGGAAAATACAGCCCCGATATCGAAGACGTGAAAGCGGTAGCCAAAAACGTATTGCGACACCGAATTGTAAGAAACTTTAAGGCAGAGGCTGAGGGTATGAACGAGGACGAGATCATCGATCAATTGCTCTGATAAAAACGGGGTCGGTTATTTCAATTCGAGATGTACCGCATCGCCCACTTTGAGGTCCAGTAATTCAGCTGCAGAAAAGTTGTTGGCGGCAATTTCCAGATGACCGGAAGAATTGAACCTGCACAGCACTTCGCCATAGGGCACGTCCATATAGTGGCGCGAAATTTCGCGCAGCGGTTCGTGGTTTTTGAAATAAATGGAAAAATTCCTCTTTCCCACCGCTTCCCGAAACAATTTTTCATCAATATTCAGCGTCAAATTGCCGAAGTGATCGACGAAGTTCACCACAGCGCGCAGGGTATCCGGACTGACAACCGGCTGAATCAACAACTTCTGATTGAGCTCAATTTCGAGTTCCAGTTCGCCCGGATCGGGTTTGAGTATGCGCGCTACGCCATTGCTCAGCGCACGAATTACCGGATACTCGTCTCTGTACTTGATCGGAATGGATCCGGCGCGTTTCACATCCTCGAATACCAGGGAAAAAAGTCCGTTGTTGGGACCGATGAAAAAATGTCCGTTTTTTTCAAAAAAAACAATTTCGTTCTCATGACTGTAATGCGGTAAAACACAAGCGATGTGGATGGTTCCGGAGGGAAAGGCACTGTGTGCAGTCTTTAGCAAAAATGCCGCCTGCTTGATGTCGAAGGGATCGACCGAATGGCAGATGTCAAAAATTCTGGAATGGGGAAAACGACTGATCAGCAAGCCTTTTATCAAGCCGCGGGTGTATCCTTTGTCAGACCAATCCGTTGTCAGTGTTATGTCTGGCATGTGTAAAAAGTAAAGTTCAGGTCAAAATTACAGCTTTATCTCGGATTATTCGAATAATACGCCTTATATGAAAAATCCTGTAGTTCCCCTCCCACAACACGGAATAATCCTTTTTTGGATTCCCGCAGCCGGACAGGATAAAAATGGGGAACCGACTGCCGGTAAATTGCGTTAAGAATTCACATATAATTTTTGTACCATAGAGGTGAAAAACTCATTTTATTACTTACTATTGTACTTGAGTTGCAGCCGGTATTTTTCACCGGTTTTTTATATTACTAACTAAAACCAAACGATCATCAGACCAAAACAATTTAGCGAGATCATTCTCCACGTAGAGGGAGTTGATCCGGTGGATCTTTTCGGAGAAAAAAACGTAAAGCTCAACCTCTTTAAAGACGCCTTCCCGGAATTGAAAATTGTTTCCAGAGGCAATCAGCTCAAACTCACCGGCACCAAAAAACTCACCCAGGACGCCAAAGCGCGACTGGAAGCCATGGTCAAAATCCTCAAGGAAACCAAAGAACTGCCCATTCAAACTGTGCAGGAACTGGTAAGTGGCGGCCAATTAAATAACAGCAGACTTTCCAACGGAAGTGCGACGACCATTGTCCACGGAAGGGACGGAAGGCCGATTAAAGCCAAGACCCCCAATCAGAAAAAACTGGTGGAATCTTCCGAAATCAACGATGTCGTATTCGCCGTTGGACCTGCGGGGACGGGAAAAACATATACAGCGGTTGCCATGGCCGTCAGAGCCATGAAAAACAGAATGGTCAAGAAAATTATACTGACACGTCCGGCTGTAGAAGCGGGCGAAAGCCTCGGTTTTCTGCCCGGGGATCTCAAAGACAAAGTGGATCCCTACCTTCGGCCTCTCTACGACGCCCTCGACGATATGCTGCCCATAGAAAAACTCAATTTTTTTATGGCCAATCGCCTCATTGAAGTGGCTCCACTGGCTTTTATGAGGGGAAGAACCCTGGACAATGCCTTTATCATACTGGACGAAGCGCAAAACGCTACCACCACTCAAATCAAAATGTTTCTCACCCGAATCGGTCCTTCGGCCAAATGCATCATCACCGGTGATTTGTCTCAAATTGACTTGCCCTTCAGCCAAAAATCCGGCCTCGGAAGGGCCATTGACCTGTTGTCTCCCCTGGAAGGTATTGGTGTGGTCAGACTCACAGCCGACGATGTGGTCCGCCACCGATTGGTCAAGCAAATCATTCTCGCTTACGATCGATCAGATGCCAGGGAAAGAGCGGCCAAAAAAGCCAAATCAAGAGCCGAAGAGGAAGAATAATATCAGCTCTCAGATGGGCTCTCAGCCGAACCTGGGGATCATTTTACCACTCCTTTTTTTGCTGCCTTTTCCGTCAATCGACAACGGAGGGATTACACCCCTGATTTTCCACCCCATCGAAAGCCCGACCCCTTTCCAGCGTATCTTCAAAACTTTTCCACCCCATTTGACCAGGTCGTCTGCGATTTTTCGCCACCCTGGAGTAAAATGCCCGAATTTAAAATTAACCCGGCTTAAAAGAGATAAAAATGGTATATTGCGGACATCATAAAC
>SKYC01000149.1 GCA_007128085.1 Saprospiraceae bacterium
TCTGCGGCCCTGGCCACTGACTCCGCTTTTATCGCTAATTTTAATGGACTGTTTATAACCACCACAGAGCGCAATGGCTCACTGATGGGTGTGCACACCACCTCGGATCGAGCGGTACTCAACGTATATTATACGGCCGATGGAGAACAACAAATCAGGCGATATTTTGCCAGTCCCAATTGGTTGGTCGGTCAAACTTATGAACACCGATACGAGGGATCCGAAGTAGAGCCACTCATTCGGGAATGGCAACCGGAAGAAATGGTGGTTCAGGGGCTGGCCGGGCTGGGAACCCGAATAAACCTCCTGGGCATTGAAGAATTACAAGGCAAGTTGATCAATCATGCGAGATTGAGGGTTTTTCTCAATCCGAGAGAAGATTTGCCCGAGCAAGGAATTTACCCGAACATCCCCATTTTACGCCTGTTTGAAGTAGACGAAGAAAATCAGCGTCTCAGCGATATTCTCGATTTGTTGTATGAACAAGTAGCACCTGATCTGACGGGTAACTTTGACGGTCGGTTGCGAAATAGGGTCATTGAAGGAGATACACTGGCTGTCTATGACATGAATATCACTTCTCACCTGCAGGAAGTTTTGAAAGAGGGAAGAAACCCCACGCTGTTTCTCCAGGCCAACAACACCCAGAATTTAATGGGTACAGCCAGATTACACGGCCAGGCTCACCCCAACTATCCCATTGAATTGCGTGTTGTATTCACGAATTAATTAAAAAAGCAAAGGCAATATGTGTGGAATCATAGCTTATGTCGGGGACAAAAAAGCAAGTCCTATCCTCCTAAATGGTCTGCAGAGACTTGAATACCGAGGGTATGACAGCGCTGGAATTGCTGTGATGAACGGAAAGTTGGATGTTATAAAGAAAAAAGGAAAGGTCGGTGACTTAAAAAAAATAGTCGACCGGCTCCGTCCTGAAGGCAATACAGGTATCGGGCACACCCGCTGGGCCACCCACGGAGCACCCAATGACATCAATGCGCACCCGCACTGTTCGTCTGATGGAAAAATCGCATTGGTACACAATGGGATTATTGAAAATTGTGACACCCTGCGAGAGGCTTTGAAAAATCTTGGACATCGGTTTAAAAGTGAAACCGATACCGAAGTTTTGGTTCATCTCATCAATGAGTACAAAACCCGGTACAAAATTCCCCTGGAAAAAAGCCTGAGAATGGCTCTCAAAAGAGTGGTCGGAGCCTATGCCATCGTAGTGATGGATTTGGATGAACCCAATGTGCTTGTGGCCGCCAGGAAAGCCAGTCCCCTTGTCATTGGACTCGGAAAGAAAGAATTTTTCGCTGCCAGCGATGCCACCCCCTTAATAGAACACACCAAAGAGGTCGTTTATCTGCAGGATGAAGAAGTGGCTGTATTGCAGCCGGGAAAACCGCTGGCCATAAAATCTTTTCAAAACAAGCCGCAAAAACCCGACATCGTCGAATTGGACATGGAGATTGAAGAGCTTGAAAAAGGCGGATTCCCTCATTTCATGCTCAAAGAAATCCACCAGCAACCCGATACCATCGCAGATTGTATGCGTGGAAGATTGAATGCCGAAGAAGGATGGACCCGACTGGGGGGAATGGAGCCTTTTAAAGAGCGTATGGCCAATGCCAGTCGGTTAATCATCACCGGCTGTGGTACCTCCTGGCACGCCGGACTCATCGGTGAATACCTGATCGAAGACCTCGCCAGAATTCCCGTAGAAGTGGAATACGCCTCCGAGCTTAGATACAGAAATCCCATCATTAAACCAAATGATGTCGTAATCGCACTCTCACAATCAGGGGAAACTGCAGATACCCTCGCTGCTCTTCAACACGCCAAGGAAAAAGGAGCACTGATTTACGGAATAGTCAATGTGGTTGGATCTTCCATAGCCCGTATAACCGATGCGGGGTCTTATATTCACGCAGGTCCGGAAATAGGGGTTGCCTCCACAAAGGCTTTTACCGCTCAACTCACCCTGCTCAGCCTGTTGGCCATGCAACTGGGAACCACCAAAGGAGTGCTTCACAATGAATACTATTTAAGGCTGATGAAAGAACTCAGCGAAATACCCAATAAGGTTCGAAATATTCTGGCCAAAGAAGCGGGCATCAAAGAAATTGCCGGCCACATAAAAGACTCCACCAATGCCCTGTACCTGGGTAGAGGATATAATTTTCCGGTAGCGCTGGAAGGCGCCCTTAAATTAAAGGAAATTTCGTATATTCACGCTGAGGGTTACCCCGCTGCAGAAATGAAGCACGGACCCATTGCACTCATAGACGAAAATATGCCGGTAATTGTCCTGGCGACCAATCTGAGTGCCTACGACAAAATTGTCAGCAATGTCCAGGAGGTGAAAGCCAGAAAAGGAACCGTAATTTCCATTGTCACCGAGGGCGACAAAAAAATAAAAGCTTTGTCTGACTATTCTATAGAAATTCCGAAAACCATTGAACCACTGACACCCTTATTATCCGTTGTTCCACTTCAACTCCTCTCCTACCACATAGCTGTCATGAGAGGCTGCGATGTCGATCAACCCAGAAATTTAGCAAAATCTGTAACCGTAGAATAAAAACAATTCCCATGCAATACAATTCACAAAAAGAAAAATTAATTATACCCGAATACGGTCGACACATTCAAAGAATGATTCTCTATCTCCAAAAGATTGAAGATCGCAATGAAAGGCAAGCCTTTGCCGAAGAGGTCATTCAACTCATGAGCAATATCGACCCCCAAAACAAACAAAATCAGGATGAAACACAGAGACTGTGGAACCACCTGTTCAGAATAGCGGGATTTGACCTGGATGTCACTCCTCCCGACGGAGAAATACCCAGTCCTGAATCAGTGAAAAAGAACCCGATCAAACCCAGTTACAACCAAACAAGAATCAAATACCGACACTACGGGAATTACATTCAAAAACTGGTCGATAAAGCCATAGAGGAACCCGACCTGGAGAAACAAAAGGAATTTCTCAATGTCATCGGATCCTACATGAAACTCGCTTACAAAACCTGGAACCCCGAACACTACGTTTCGGATGAAATAATTTTGGGCGATCTCAAGAACTTGTGCGCAGGAAAAATCGACTATCTCGATGAAATTCAACTCAATGCACTCAGCTCATCCAATACAGCCCGAAGACAAAAGTCAACCATCGGACCCTCAAAATCCAAATCCAAAAATGGCAGAAAACGCAAAGGGGGTGGAAAAAAACGGAGAAGATAACCGTAAATTTCTTGCGGAAATACCATCAAATTATAAAATTTATTAATATATTTACGCCTCAACCGGTTAAACTTGTCACTGTACCTGTGACTGCAGACACAAAGATTTATAGTGAATTCTTTGTATTCGGCAGTAAATCTCAGGGTCAGAGACCGTTTAATTGGTTTTAGTTTTAAGGGTGTATATGGCTGCATCGAAGAGAATGAAAGGAAAAACTTTTGTATCTCCCGCTGTATATCGCCGTCGTGGACTGTTTTATTAAAAAAACGTAAATATATGAGTTATCAGGCTTTTGAAGTACAGGGAGGCACTTCCCTGAAGGGAACCATTGTTCCACAAGGAGCAAAGAACGAAGCACTGCAAATTCTCTGTGCAGTTTTGCTGACTGAAGAAGAAGTAGTCATCTCCAATGTTCCGGATATTTTGGATGTAAACAAGCTGATTGGACTACTTCGGGGACTGGGGGTGATAGTGAATAAGATAGACGATCACACCTACGCTTTTAAGGCTTCAGAAATCGACATAGAATATACCAAGACGCAGAAATACCACCGGGATGCCAGCAAGATTCGAGGTTCCGTAATGCTTATGGGGCCCATGCTCGCGAGGTTTGGAAAGGCCTTTCTACCCAAACCCGGGGGAGACAAAATAGGGCGCCGGCGAATGGACACCCACTTTACCGGATTTGAAAAACTCGGAGCCCGTTTTGAGTACGACCCCTCTGAAAAATCGTATTACCTGGATGCAAGCAAGCTTCAGGGAAGTGAAATTCTCATGGATGAAATCAGTGTGACCGGTACGGCCAATATTTTAATGGCCGCTGCTCGATGCCCCGGAAAAACCACCATATACAACGCAGCTTGCGAACCCTATATTCAACAATTGTGCAAGATGTTGATCTCTATGGGGGCAAAAATAGAGGGCGTGGGATCCAATCTACTGCGGGTCACCGGTGTCGATCGACTCAGTGGGACACAACACAGAATATCCCCGGATATGATCGAAATAGGGAGTTTTATCGGTTTGGCGGCCATGACGGCATCTGAAATCACCATCAAAGATGCCTTCCCGGAAAACCTGGGAATCATCATACCCACTTTTGAAAAACTCGGACTGACTATTGAACAAAGGGGGAATGACATCTACATTCCACCGCAGAAAAATTACGAAATAAAAACGTTCATCGACGGGTCTATCATGACTATTTACGACTCTCCGTGGCCGGGTTTTACGCCCGATCTGATGAGTATCATTCTCGTGGTGGCTACGCAGGCAAAGGGCAGTCTGCTCGTTCATCAGAAAATGTTTGAAAGCCGCTTGTTCTTTGTCGACAAATTGATTGACATGGGCGCACAAATTATACTGTGCGATCCCCACCGGGCTACAGTTATTGGATTGGAAAGAAAGTATCCGTTGCGGGGAATAGAAATGAGTTCCCCCGATATCCGTGCCGGTGTAGCTCTATTGATCGCTGCACTTTCAGCAAAGGGAAAGAGCTTGATTTACAACATCAACCAAATTGACAGGGGCTACCAAAATATCGATGGCCGCTTACAGGCTTTGGGTGCCCGGATTAAACGAATAAACATCGATTAAAAACTCGATGGTGCAGAATAAGAGTTAACGCTGAAGGGCCCTTATGCGATCGTCCAGTGGCGGGTGGCTCATAAAAAGCGCCTTGAATCCACTCACTTTACCCCGGGTTATTCCAAATGCATTTAGGGATTCCGGCATTTCATTGGCCAGACCGGATTCCACTTTCAGGCGCTGCAGGGCGCTGATCATGCCCTTGCGGGATCCCAATTTCGCTCCGGCATTATCTGCGTGAAATTCTCTTTTTCTCGAAAACCACATCACTATGGCCGAAGCCAGAATTCCAAGGGCAATCTGTGCGATGATTACGGTGATATAAAAACCGGGGCCTACACCGCGCTGCGTTTTAAATATGGCGCGATCAACAACATAGCCGATCACTCGGGAAAAGAACAGTACAAAGGTATTGACAACGCCCTGTATAAGGGTCAGTGTCACCATATCTCCATTGGCAACATGCCCGAGCTCATGCCCCATGACCGCACTGATTTCCTCTTTGGTAAAGCGCTCCAACATGCCAGCGCTGACAGCCACCAGCGCTTTATTTTTATTCCATCCGGTGGCAAAGGCATTGGCTTGTTTTGCCGGAAAAATCGCCACTTCCGGCATACCTACACCGGCTTCGCGGGCCATTCTTCTAACATCTTCCACCAACCACTTTTCCATCTCATTGGAGGGCTTCTTAATAACTTTGGCTCCGGTGGTCCATTTGGCCATTCTTTTGGATATCAAAAGGGAGATAAACGATCCCGCCATTCCAAAAATAAAGCAAAATATCAAAAGGTTGTAAAGGTTCAGGCCGGTATCGTCTATCATCGATCCGACTCCCAGCACGCTCATAACAATGGCTGCCACAGCCAGAACCGCTATATTGGTCATTATTAACAATCCTATTCTCAACATTCCTGTAAATTTTATTTAATTGGAAACGCAAATATAATTCAGAAAATTATTGTGGAGGTCCATTCGGGGCAACAGAGACCGTATTTTTGGGTTAAAAAATGGGTCTCTACACTTGACTATCAAAGATTGGGAAAAAATTACCTTAGCTTTTTTGCCGCTCTTTACGGGATTTGAAAAACTTTGGAGCCACCACCAAAAGCCCAAATGACTCGCAGTCTTCCTTCGACTTTTTAGAGTGGTGTTTTCCGTGAGCGCGGAGAATAGCCCTGGAGTAAGGGTTGTCCAATTGTCTGAACCATTTGAATCTACGGTGTATGTACACATCGTGAATTAAAAAATACACCAGGCCGTAAATGGATATACCAATCCCTACAAATAACAACCAAAGGTGTGGTGTTGCCAGTCCGATGATGTAAGCGGCCGCACTGGGAATGGCAAAGACCAGGAAAAACATATCGTTTTTTTCAAAAAAATGACCCTCCTTTAAATTGGGGTCGTGATGGTCTTTGTGCCAGGTCCACAACCATCCGTGCATGATGTATTTATGCGCAAACCAGGCCATGAACTCCATGAAGCAAAAGGTAACAACGACTATAAATGCATACAACAAAACAGTTTCCATCTCACAAGTTTTAAGCGACTCTTACTGCGTAAACAAAAATAAAGAAAAACAGTTGAAACAATAATACCCATAGCGACAATGGGTTTTTTCCCTGATCCAGTCCCAGTCGTAAAAAAAGGTAATTCAATACAAAGGAAACAATCCACCAACCGGTGTAATTGGTCCAGGGCACGCGATCTCCCGCCCAGGTCCAAAAATCCAACTCTATGGCCACGGGCTCAATGAGTACATCAAAGGCAGTCATCAAAGTGGCTGCAACCAATGCAACTACCCAATGGTTCCACCCCCCGGGGCCGGACTTCCTAACAAAGCGGGTAAAACAGTAACTCAAAATAATCCAATTGATACCGATCACCAGTGGAGTGCCCAATACCGTGGGTTCCATATTGCTTCCGTATTCATAACTTCCAAACAAAAA
>SKYC01000020.1 GCA_007128085.1 Saprospiraceae bacterium
CGGCGATTTTGCCGATAAACCGCACCGAGTTGCTGGGATCCATATTCCCAATGTTTGAACCCAGGAACAATATGACTTTCCTGTGGGAATTTTCGAGTTGATTGAAAAGCAACTCGGTCTCCTGGTAATCCATTGCTATGGTCCGAAGATTTAAACCCGGTAGATTTTTTTCGAGTCGGCTCTCCAGCAATTTGAGTACATTAGTACTGATGTCGATTGGGATGTAGCGAAATCCAATACCGCTGTCCAGAAAGTTGTGCAGTAAAACTTCTGTTTTCCTCCCGTCACCGGCACCCAATTCAATGAGGTCAAAACTTTTTCCATTATTAGAAAATTCAAGGCCCAGTTCCCGGTATTGAGTTGTAAAAATTTCACTTTCACAGCGCGAGAGGTAATAGCCGGGCATTTCCATAATTTCCGTGAAGATTTTATCCCCTGTTCGATCGTAAAACAACCAACTCGGCAATTTTTTTGGACTCATTGCAAACCCCTCTTCAAGGGCGATGGCGACTTTATTTGTTGTTGACTGGGGCTGTTCTGTATTCATTCAAAGATATTTTATACAGGCCGTGGATTTTAAGCCGATCGGCTGAGTGTATTTTGAGTTCATACTGCGGTTAATTTGGGTTTGGAATCGTTCCTGACGCATTTTTCCCCAATTTAGCACAGTTTTTGCATTCTGACAAGCAAGGAGTTGTCTTTTTTTACTGCTGCATAAATTTTTTCTGCAATGCCTGAAAGGTTTCCGTGCCGAGGTTTTCTATTTGGATGTTGGAAAAGTTACCGGGTTTTATACACGATCCGGCGGACTTTCTTTCCTATTTCCATTGCGAAAAAGTTGAATGTATTTACGGTAATGATATGGTTTTGTTGTGTGATGGCCGTCCATGATATGAACGGACAAAATGGATTTGTTGCAGTGGGTGGAGATATAGCAACTTCTAATGGCAGTATTGCCTATTCCATTGGACAGCCCTTTTGGGAGTGTAAGGAAGGCGATACGTACAAGGTCTTTGAAGGACTGCAGCAACCCTTTGAATGGTATATTGTCACCCATTTGAACACTATGGGGGTACATCCGGGCATTAATATGTTTCCAAACCCTGCCGGGCAAGGGGTTTATCTTAAAGTCGATTCGGTGGAACGCTCACTCGGATTCGAATACAAAATTTTTAATTCATCCGGGATGTTGGTTACCAGGGGCCATTTTTTTAATACAGAACATTTTATTGAAATCGATGGGTGGCCTCCCGGCTCGTATTTTGTTGCTCTCCTTAAAGATAGCAAACCGGTATTTTCCGGCCAATTTGTGAAAAACTAATCAAATGAAAAACCTAATAATTTTGCTCGCAGTGATTTTGTGCTGGGGCGTGGAAATGACCGCTCAACACAGTGCTAAAATGAGTTATCAGGCCGTGGTGCGGGATGGAGACAGTGAATTGTTGCGGAATGCCGATATAGGTATGAGGTTGCAAATCCTGCAAGGCTCTGAATTTGGCTCCGCGGCTTACGTGGAGATCCATACCGTAAGGACAAACGACAACGGTCTGGCTACTGTAATCATAGGTGAAGGCGACGCCCTCATTGGAGATTTGGAAACAGTAGATTGGAGCAGTGGGCCTTATTTCATCAAGACAGAAATTGATCCACAGGGGGGCAACAGCTATTCCATTACCGGAACACATGAAGTCCTGAGTGTGCCCGTGGCATTGTATGCCATGAGTGGTGGAGAACCGGGACCACAAGGTCCCGAGGGACCTCAGGGAGAACAAGGTCCGGAAGGCCCTCAGGGGCCACAGGGTGAACAAGGCCCGGAAGGTCCACAGGGTGAACGCGGCCCGGAGGGTCCACAGGGTGAAAAAGGGCTGCCCGGTGAAGATGGTTTGTTGGATGGAAGTGAAGAGGGAAATACCACTTACTGGGACGGCGAAATTTGGGTGACGGACAGTGATTTTCTTTTCAACAATGGAGAGAGGATCGGAATAGGTACACGTCAACCTCGCACGGATTTTCACCTCCGCAGCGACTTGGGATTTTTGCTGACCGGGGTTTTTGGCAGTGATGATTCACTGGAAGTCGGAGGAGTTGGAACCAGAATGTTTTTCCACCCTGCGAAAAGTGCATTCAGAGCCGGCACAGTAGATACGACCATTTTTCCCTTCGACAATACTCTTTGGAACAGCAGCAATATTGGAAATCACAGCTCAGCCTGGGGAGTAAATACCCTGGCTTCTGGAGTGGGTTCGACGGCCTGGGGGTGGAACAGCCGATCTACTTCAGATTACGCCACAGCCTTTGGTAGAAATACCGAAGCCACCTCCTTTTACGCTTTGGCCTGGGGTCGGGAAACCAAAGCTACGGGAGAGCAGTCTACCGCCTGGGGTCGAGAATCTCAAGCCAGTGGAGTGGGGTCGACCGCGCTGGGAGCCAATACCCGGGCACTATCGGCCTATGAAACGGTATTGGGTCGATGGAATACTTTGTACACTCCCGCTAGCGCTGAAGAGTGGGTCAGCGATGACCGGCTGTTTGTACTCGGAATAGGAAGCGATGCCAACAACAGGAGCGATGCCCTGGTGATTTTGAAAAATGGTAATATGGGGATAGGAGAATCCACTCCGGATGCGGAACTCGTGATCGGTCGCAATTTGGGATTGACTTCATCCCATCCCCTGACAACCGTTGGAAGCTCTAAAGGAGGAGAAATTATTTGCGGAACCCCGTTCAATCACTTTTCCATTTACGCCGACTCCGCTTACAATGCCGTTCAACTGAGTGCAAACAACGCCGCCGGAAGTGGTCGGGCGTATGTTGAAATGCGAACCCGTCAATTAAATGTAGGTTCCCAACCGGGTACTTCTTCTAAAAACTACGTCCTCCGATTGGTACAAAATGAAAATACGGTGGGGAGTGGTGCCGGGTTATTGATTCAAAACGGCGATGTGTCGGAAAGCAATTGGGAGCTTACAGCTGCAGAAAACGGCATTCTGGCACTTTATTTCGACGGGGAAATCAGAGGCGTTTTTAACTCCACCACCGGAAATTACAATCCGCTGTCGGATGCCCGGTTTAAAAGCGATATTGAGCCCTTGAGTTCCTCTTTGGATCGCATTTTACGGATGGAACCCAGTCGCTATGTATTCAAGTCTGATCCCGCTCAGCCCTATTTTGGGTTTGTTGCTCAGGATCTCAAGGAGATTTTTCCTCAACTCGTCCTGAAAGGGAAGGACAGCGACACGGAAGATGGAGAGGTACTCACGGTCAACTACGATCAGGTGAGTGTGCTCGCCATTCAGGCGATTAAAGAACAGCAGGCAATGATCGCTGAACAGGACAAAAAGATCAGCGAGCTGGAGGAAGCGCTTTCGAAACAGGCCCAGCTCATCGATCAGTTGTTCGGGATTCTGAATGTAGAAAAGGACGGCGAGGCTGCATATTTAAACGACCCAAAGGAATAGTCCGACTTCACTTGTGCCGCAAAAACGATGGGTAAATTGATTTTGGTGAAGTGGAACCATTACTCCCGCAGGTCTTTTTCAGAAACTTTTTCCGGATCTTTTACTCCCCCGGTAGGTTTCTTTTCCAGGAACCCTCCCAGTACAATTCCCGCACTGATGAGTACCAGATTCTTTAATATGTATTGTCCCTCTATGGTCGGTACAAAAGGAATGGATTCAAAGACGAGTTCAGGAAAAATAAAAACCGGCAGAAAGGTACCGGGCATTTGTAGGAAAAGAAGCAGCAGGGTCAGGCGCATGATTTTCCCCGTGAGCAATCCTATGCCTATAATTACCTCCCATACGGCCAGTCCAATAATGATGCTGCTGTCGGGAATGGATCCAAAGATAACGGCCGATATAGTGTTGACAGCCAGATCGTGGGCCGGACTCAATCCGGGGAAAAACTTCAAAAAGCCAAACCAGAAAAAAACCACACCAATACTGATACGCAGAAAGGGCAAGCCGTTTTTTCGCATCCATGTCCGAACCTTCCGGTCGGTGGTTTGGTAAAATTCAGATTTTTCGATTCTTTTTATCAAATCCATGGGTCGGAAATTTTGTTTAATAAATGAGATTTATGGTCAAAAACATACTCAATGTGATGACCTCTTTTCCCTTTATTTCTAACCAATAGATTGGATTTTTGATTGATGCGCACGGAAAAAATAATTTAAATCATCGGTTTGGATGAAGAAATGTATGTTCGTAGCGTACTCATGCATGAATTTTTAAATAATTTGTCGTGGACCTTGTTTCTTTCTTATTGCTGTTTTCGAAAGCCCTTAGGTAGAACTCAGGGGCCACCTCAGGAACACGGTTTTAGGTTGTTAGTTTTATCGTTGCCTTCGAGAGCCTCAGGCAACGAATCTCTGGTGGATGAAGCTGTCTTCCGATAGCTGAGGCACTCGAAGCTTATTCCCGGAGGTGGTTTAACTCTATGCTTATTTTTGGTTTGAGGGATACATTACCCCACCCAGTTGGCGCGTTGTACGGCTGTTTTTCCAAACTTTTTTCTGATGAGATCCATTTGGTTGAGGAGTTTTACTTCTTTGGAGTGGTCTTCAAAAAGACTGAGCTGTTGTGCGCCGGCTACCATGTGTGAGAATTTCACGCCTATCAAACGGATCAATTGCCTGCGGGTGTAAAGTGCATCGAACAATTCACCGGCGTATTCAGAGAGTTTAATATCGCTGGAGGTCAGCGGGATTTTTTTCTGCCGGGTAAAAGTATTGAAATCGGCATATCGTATTTTGACAGTAACGCAAGCGGTCATTTTACCGATACTGCGTAATTCAAAAGCCAGTTCTCCCGTCATTTTAGCGAGTAATCGCTTGATCTGGGAGATGTCGAGCGTATCGCTTTCAAAGGTTTTTTCAGCAGACATGGATTTTTGTTCGGTATACGGTTCTACGGGACTGTTGTCAATGCCGTTGGCTTTTTCCCAGAGTTTGAGACCGTTTTTACCAAATTCTGCTTTGAGCAGGGCGGGGGGTACCTGGCTGAGCATTCCTATTTTTCTGACCCCCATAAAGTTGAGTTGGACAGCGGTTTTCTTGCCCACGCCGGGCAGTTTTCTGATGGAAAGAGGGTGGAGGAACTCAACTTCCCGACCATTGGCTATCTGAATACTTCCATTGGGTTTGGCTTCCCCTGTGCCCACTTTAGACACCATTTTATTGACCGCCAAACCAAAGGAAATGGGCAGTCCGGTTTCCCGAATTACTTTTTGACGCAATTCTTTTCCCCACAAAAAACAGCCGAAGTAGCGATCCATACCGCTGATATCAATGTAAAATTCATCTATGGAAGCTTTTTCATACAGGGGAGCATCTTCAGCGATGACCTCATTGACCAAATGTGAGTGCGTGGAGTAAGCGTCCATATCTCCCCGGATAAATATAGCATCGGGACAGAGATATTTGGCCATTTTAACGGGCATGGCGGAGTGAACACCAAATCGCCGGGCCTCATAACTGCAGGATGCCACCACACCTCTCTGACTACTCCCCCCTATTATCAGTGGCTTGCCGACCAGGTCTTTGTTCCTCAGTCGTTCTACCGAGACAAAAAAGGAGTCCAAATCCATATGAATAACTGCGCGCTGATACATGGGTGACCTTTTTTTCGTCAAATATACGATTAAAAAATAATCAAATAAAAAAATTTACGGATTACTTCAGTTTAAGAGGGAAAGGCCACAAAAGACAAACAGTGAATGCTCAACAGAGGAGGTGGACCTGGACTCGGAGCTTTTAAGGAGGTGGAAAAAACCAGAAAAGGGAAAGGGGCTGCAAAAAGGGGCGATCAATTTTTTTTAAACTTTGGTTAAAACTCGGCCGGGAGGACAGTGAGGGCTCAAAAAATCGTTACTTTGCGAAGGCTTAAAATGTATAACCGATGGTCAGAAGTAGTTTGGTGGTGTGGTGGTTTTGCTGCTTCAGCGTCATTTATTCACAGGAAAATTTCAATTTGGAATTGCTTTCCAATTTTGATTATACGCCTATGGTTAGTGATGTATGGGGGTATGTAGACTCCAGTGGAATTGAGTATGCCATAGTAGGAGTACAAACGGGGACTTCGATTGTCAGCCTGGAAGATCCGGAAGACCCGGAAGAAGTGCTTTTTATTGGTGGTGCAACCAGTATTTGGAGGGACATTGTGAGTTGGGAGGACTACATTTATGTAGTAGCGGATCAATCCGGGACTACTGATGGTATTTTAATCATCGACATGACCGGTGCGCCCAACAATATCCAGTGGAAATTTGAAAACCCCGAGATTACCATCAATGGCAATACGGAGACATTGAACCGATGCCACAATATTTGGATGGATGAACAGGGCTACGCATATTTGTCCGGCTGCAATATGAATTCAGGGGGCGTTTTGATCATGGATATGGCCACCGATCCGTGGAATCCTGAATTTCTGGGTGCCTCAGCAGCGGTGTATTCTCACGACAATTACACGCGGGATGGAATCATGTACAGCGCGGAAATATACGTGGGCGGTTTTGCCATTTACGATGTATCCGATCCGGAGGATGTAATCCTCATCAATGAGCAGACAACCAGTTCGAGTTTTACCCACAATTGCTGGCTGTCCGATGACGACAATTATCTGTTTACCACCGATGAGGTTGCCAATGCCTACGTCGATGCGTACGATGTATCCGACCCGTACGATATTAAATTCCTTTCTTCATTTCGTCCAAAAACAAACGAGGGGGAAGGGGTTATACCCCACAACGTACACTATCACGAGGGATACCTGGTCGTTTCCTGGTATACCGATGGAGTAATTATCATCGATGCCCACGAACCGGAAAACCTGGTCAAAGTGGCTCAGTACGATACGTACTCGGGCAGCCACGGGGGAACCAATGGTTGCTGGGGTGCCTACCCTTACTTGCCCTCCGGACTGGTATTGGCTTCTGATCGGCAGACCGGATTGTATGTTTTGGAACCCACCTATGTTCGGGCCTGTTATCTGGAGGGAAATGTGACTTCAGCGACAGACGGATCCAATATCAACAATGTCGAAGTTGAAATTTTGACGGATTTCCCCAATGGAACAACCACCGGTCCGGATGGAAAGTACAAAACCGGAACCCCGGACGAGGGGACCTGGGAGGTTTCCTTTTCACACCCCGATTATCAGGATACCATCCTGGAAGTGGAGTTTATTTCTGCGGAAATAGTCGTACTCGACCTGGAGCTCCAACCAAACCCCTGTACCCCACCTGCCGTTCAGGCCTCTGATTTTGAAGTACTGGAAACAGCTTCCGGGCAGTTGGAAATCGGGTGGGAGCGAGGCAGTGGCACCCAGGTGCTGGTGCTGTGCAAAGAAGGTGGGTTTGTCGATGAAATGCCGGAGGAGGGAGAGGTTTATTCAGCCAATTCCGTATTTGGAATGGGAGATGAGCTGGGCAATGGCAATTTTGCCGTGTATTCGGGAACGGGATCCAGTACTTTGGTTACCGGCCTTGAACCCGATACGGAATACGGCTTTGCCATCATTGAGTTTTTCATCCACTCAGTCTGTTATTTGACGCCACCTCTTGCCGACCTGGCTGCGACCGATCCGCTCCAATCCGATCTCGAAGTGGTAAAAACCTCTTCGGTCAGTGAAGCTTATCCCGGGGACACGCTGACTTTCACCCTTGAAATCACCAATTACGGACCGGATCAAAACTCCGGGGTTTCCGTTACAGACTACCTGCCCGAAGAACTCTTGTACCTGGATTCTGACCCGACAGGTAATCACGACAATGGTGTGGTGGAATGGAATTTGGGAAGCATGGGTGTAGGGCAGGTTACGGTCATTGAACTGGAGGTGATTGTAGATGAGGATGCAGAAGAGGGGGGCGTTGTGAATTCTGCAGAGGTAGTGGGTGATATAAGTGATCCCAACCCCGCAAACAATTCCGATAATTCCGAGGTGGAAATTTTGTGCCTTCCCGATCACGAATGTCAGGAAAATATAGTGGTTTACGTGGAAGAGGAAACCTGTGAAGCCCAGGCATTTTTTGACCAGGAGGGATGCAGTTACAGCAGCGGGGATTATTTTTCTGAGGGAATACACAAACTTTCATGCTCTTTTACCAACTCCTGTGGAGACGCAGATAGTTGCACTTTCAACATTTCGGTTTTAGATACCATAGCTCCGGAAATTATTCACTGCCCGGTGACGAGAACTGTAATCGCCTGCAGCCTGGATGAAATTACAGGCCCGGATTACGCCACAGAACTGAGTCTTTCTACCCTGGCTGAATTTTCCGACGGGAACAATCAGGGAGAGGCAAGTGATAATTGTGAATTGGGCCAAATTCAGTACATCGACTCAGAGGGGCAGGACTGCCCGTACGAAATTACCAGAATTTGGCTGGTGGAAGACGAATCGGGCAATGAGACCAGTTGTGAGCAAACTATTTTTGTCAATCCCCCTGCACTGGTTTTAGCGTGTCCCGATATTTTAGTATACAACTCATGTTTGACACAGACGGATGTCGATTTTGCCTTCTTTGATTGGTTAAATGATGCGGAGTGGAGCGGGGGGTGTGATCCGACTATGCACCACGACCATACAGAACCGCCGTCGAATTGTGGTGGAGAGGTGACCGTAACATTTACCCTTTCCGATAATTGCGGACAAGAGCTCGAGTGTATCAGTACTTTTGAGGTTGCTGAAAACACAGAACTGGAAGTTGATTGCCCCGAAAACACAGTGGTTGAAACCGCAGAAGACGATTGTTTTTTTACGATTGATAGCGACAGCCTAAATCCCGTGCTTCAGTCGAGTTGTGGAAACGCGGAAATGAGTTTCTCCGTTTCGGGCGCCATGGATACCACCGGCACCGGCAGCCTGGAGGGATTGAAATTTCCGGCGGGAGTCGCCGTGGTGGTATGGACCATTTCCGATTTGTGCAGTGAGAAAATTTGCAGCTTTGAAATTGAAGTGGTGGATCAGCAGGTTCCCGGGCTAAATTGTCCGGCAGATACTACAGTGGTGGTTTCTCTGGGAACCGACAGTGTATTTGTAGAACTGGAACAGGCACAAGCGACCGACAATTGTGGTGTATTATCGGTAGAAAACGATTACAATTCCGGGGGAGCAGATGCATCGGATTACTTCACTGTCGATACTCATGTAATAAGTTTTACCGCTACTGATTCGGCCGGAAATTCTGCGGAATGTCTGACCACTGTGTTTGTTGAATGGGAGCAGGGAAGCGGGGAATTCCTCATTTCGGGAGCTGTAGAATTTCACGATGGCGGGTCATTGGAGGATGTAGAATTAATACTAACAGGCGACATAAGCGATACGGTTTTTACCAATCAGGCCGGGTCTTATTCTGTTATCGTGGATGAAGGTACAGATATTACTGTGACTCCGGTCAAAGAGGGCGATTGGTTGGATGGCCTGTCCACTTTTGACTTGTTGTTGATTCAGAGCCACATCATTTTCCTGGATCGATTCGACAGTCCCTACCAGTACATTGCCGCAGATGCCAACAATGACGGATTGGTCAATACCATGGATCTGATTTATTTGCAAAAAATCATTCTCGGAAATTTAACTTCTATAAGCGGAAATACTCCGTGGCGTTTCATACCTGAAGATTTTACGTTCGCTGACCCGGACAACCCCCTGGTTGAAAACTGGCCGGACACCGTGGCCTATTTCAATGTAGATGAAAATAAGACGGGGGAAGGCTGGCTGGGAATTAAAGTGGGCGATTTGAATGGGAGCGTGATGAATTCAGGTGATCGCAGAGTGGTGGAAGAATTGAAATTGAAAGTAGACTTTGAACGCGGATTTGCGGAGGGAGAAAGGGCGGTCATTCGTCTGGCAGAAGAGGCTCTGTTGTATGGATTTCAAATGGAATGGCAGTATTCAGTTGATCAATTGGAGTACAAGGGCATGGACTCCTCACTCAAAATCCCGGCGGGAAGTCAGTTTTTTGTGGATGAGGAAAATGGTACCATTCGGTTTATCTGGTTCGATGTCTTTGGACAAACTTTTCCGGAGAAAACAGATTTGGTGTCCATTGAATTTAAAGAGAAAACCCCCGGGATAAATGCAGCGGATCACTTCACGCTGGTTCATCGCTCCGGAAGCTGGTACAGTGAGGCTTATTTGTCGGATAAGAGACTGGCCAACCTGAAGTTGGTCCGCGATGATTTCGATGCCCATGCGGGGTATGAGCTTCATCAAAACAGACCCAATCCCTTTACTCAGCGAACCTATATTCCTTTTCGTTTACCGGAGAGAAAAGAGGTAACTTTAGAGGTGTTTGACAACAGTGGCCGCGTGTTGTTTAAAAAGTCCCTGCAGGGGCGCGCGGGATGGAACGAACTGAAAGTACATCTACCGGAGGCGCCGGGTGGTATATTGTTTTACAGGCTTTCGGCCGGAGACTGGAGTGCGGTAAAAAAGATGTCGCAGATTGATTGATGCCTGTCAACAGAGGTACGCCTCCCCTTTCTCGGGTAAAATAATGTTTTTAAACCCCTTTTTAATAAGCGTTTTTGAAAAGGCCTCGGCCGCACTTTCTTCTGCGTGAACCAGAAAAATTTTCTTGCATTTTTCCTTTTGATTTTTCAGGTAATCCAGCAATTCATCCCGATCGGCATGTGCTGAAAAAGAGTCCATGGATATGATCCTGGCCCGCACCTTTTTTTGTTCGCCAAAAAGCGTAACGGTTTCGGGTTCGGTTTTCAGGTAATGTCCCGTAGTACCGACTGCGCAAAAACCGACAAAAAGCACGGTGTTTTCAGCCTTATCGATATTGTTGGCCAGGTGATGCCTGATTCGTCCGGCATTGGCCATTCCCGCTGAGGACACTATGATACAAGGCCCTTTTACCAGATTGATTTCCTTGGATCCCTCTACTTCGGTAACGTAATTGAGTTGATTGAACCCAAAGGGATCCGGATCGAACTCAATGTAGTCCTGCAATTTTTGATCGTAGCATTCGGGATGTAGGCGAAAAATTCGGGTGGCATTGACGCTGAGGGGACTGTCGACAAATACAGGAATCTTTGGAAGAATGTTTTCGTTTTCCATTTGATCGAGCATGTAAATAATCTCCTGAGTTCTGCCCAGTGAAAAGGCGGGGATGATCAACTTTCCCTCGTTTTTTACACAAGTTCGCTCTATGATCCGATGCAGTTTTTTATACTCATTGGGAGGAGAATCGTGTGAACGATCGCCATAGGTGGCTTCTGTGATGAGAAAATCCACTGGATCCATAGGCACGGGATCTTTTAGAATGGGACGGTTTGGTCTGCCAATATCGCCTGTAAATCCCAGTGTTTTTTCACTCCCATTTTCACGTATTTTTAATTGAACAGAAGCACTGCCTAAAATATGTCCTGCATCGCGGAATAAAAATGACAATTGACCATTCACTACATTCCATCGGTCGTAATTGATAGTGATAAACTGAGAAAGGGCTGTATATACATCCGTCGTATCGTACAGCGGTTCACTAAACCTGGGTTTTTCTCCTTTTTTGGCGGCCCGTTTTTCCTCGTAGTACTGATCGTATTCCTGAATTTTGGCACTGTCAAGCAGCATAATCAATGCGAGACTTCTCGTGGCCGGAGTGCTGTAAATATTGCCCTTGAACCCGTCTTTTACCAGTTTGGGCAATCTGCCAATATGATCTATGTGGGCGTGTGAAAGTATGACGCAATCCACTTCTGAGGGATCGAATCCCCACTCCCGATTCTTTTTGTCTGTATCGTCTTCACTCCCCTGGAACATGCCGCATTCCAGAAGAATGCTGAATCCGTTGTCGAGGGTAACCAAATGAGAACTGCCTGTTACTTCTTTTACTGCTCCGTGAAAGCTGATTTTCATGTTTTTTCTTTTATTCGAATCTGAACCCGTCCATCCCGATCGCCGGGTATTTTTCCTGAACTCACCCAATGTCTAAAAAATGTTGGTGATGGGGTGGTCTGTCCATGCCGTCGTTTTTTTAATTTTTTCAACTCTGTAAGGTACTATTTAATATTTCTTTTGAAAAGTATTTTAGAAAAAATCGGGGTACAACCGGTAGTTGATAAAGAAGATGAAAAGCGATACCAAAGCGATATTTATGCTCCCGTAAAGAATCAATTCGAAAAGAGAAGAATGCTTCACGGCCCGAAGATAGTAAATCAGAGAAAAAACGATGCCCACCGCGATAAAGGGAGTTGAAATAAAAATCCATTTAGCCTCCGGAATCAGTCCCACTAATATCAAGATGTTGTACTGATCGGCCGTTTGCATTATATACCAAAGGAGACGTCCGCAAAATATCAAAGTCACCAGTGAAGTGAGCCGCATAATCAGGTTTCTGTGAAGTAGTGCTGGCGCAGGTTTAGATTTTTTGAAGAAACACCAAATTCCGGTGACAAAGCTGACGGCCAAAGTGAGCATTAACAAGCCGACGGTCAACAGTATCCAGAAGTTAAAATCCTGTGTTATGGCCAAACTGAGGCTGCCAATCCGCGGATTGAAATACAAATCCGGTACCCATTGAACGGGATTTAAGTGCAACTCCTCAATACAGTCGCTTTTGGGCTCCCGATGTGGACGGTCGATAAAAGACGAACTGATATCCCTGGCACAGGCAGGCCCCAGACTCACCCCGTGACCCACACCGGGGAATTCAAAAAAATACCCCTTTTGGAAAAAGGCGGTCATGGCCAATCCCATGAAGGGTGGCGTTATAGGGTCGGTAGTTCCCGATAAGATGAGGGCTGGAACATCACTGACAAAAGGCTGGACCTCGGTGGAGTCCAAATCCATAAAATCAATGTTTCGGTAAATTTCTTCGTCCGCATCAAAGTAAGCGAGTGCATTGTACAGGGGATCGTTCTCAGAAACTTCCTCAAAATTCATAATCAGACCGTAATCGTAATGGGAGACCAATGTATAGATGGAAGTGGAAAGACTGTTGTGTCGGTTTTTTAACAGAGGGTATAGATTGTAGAAAACCTCGGTTTCATTTTGTTCTATGGCCTTGATCAGCCAGGGGATGGCCGGGTAAAACTGGCGAAAATACATGAGTTGGTGAAAGGTGAGGTGAAGATCGTGGAAATTGATATACATGGGATCTTCGCCAAGGTGGCCTTGATCCCCGTTGACCATAATGGGCTCATTCCGGTGAAAATTGAGGGTTTCAAAAAAGTATTCAGCGAGCTTTGGAAAAGCATTGGCACACTCGGGGCTGTTGCGACAGGTTTCGAAGAAGTTATTCAATCCCAGTCGGTAGGAGGGCAAAAAAGAACCGAGCAATGGGTAGTCGATGGGTACGGGAGAGTCGAGAATTACGGAGCGAATGCCCTCCGGATAATCGCGGACATAAGCCTGACTGATTCGGGTGCCGTAGGAGATTCCGTAAAGATTCCACTCCTGGATTCCCAGGGCTTTTCTGAGGGCTTCAAGGTCTTTTATTACATGGGGCGTGGTGTATAAATTGGGATCGATTTTTTGTTCCTCCAATTCCCCCCAGCACGCCTTTAACAACTCTTTCTTTTCTTCTTTCAGCTGTTGCGGATTGAGATTCCGGGTGATCATATCCCAAATCTGATCTTCCAATTGGGGACATAAGGCCGGTTGAGAATGCCCGATGCCCCTGAAGTCGAGAAGAATGAGGTCTCTGTTTTGTCTCAGATAATGCCCGTGCAACCGTTCAAAGCCGGTAAAAGTCTTTCCGCCGGGACCCCCTGACAGAAAGACGATGGGGTCTTTTGTAGCATTTTCATTTTTAGCCTGGAGTATGGAAACAGCGATCTTCAATTGCCTTCCCTCCGGTCGGTCTCTGTCTTCTGGAACAGTGAGGTAGGCAAATCGAACCCTGTCGTCCCCCTCGTAGGGGTCGCAATCTTCCAGAAAACAATCGGTATAATCCAGGCGGTATTCGGAGGTGTTTCCAAAGGTCTGAAAAGCAGTCATCAAAAAGAAAAAAAGTAGTAGCAATACTCGCATGGATTTAATTTTTTTTCTCACTGTAAATGGGGATTTCCTCAGAGACGGATCGGATAAAAAGTCATAACAAAGCCAATCACAATGATGCCGTAAATGAGGGTGAAGGGAATGCCAATTTTTAGAAAATCTCTGGTTTTGTAGCTTCCGGGACCCATGACCATGAGGTTGGTTTGATAGCTAACCGGAGTGAGAAAGGCTGCCGATGCAGCGAATGCCAGGGTCAGGTATACCGGTGTGGGGTTGAGTTGGAGGTCATTGATGAGTTGGTACACCAGAGGAAACATAATACTGATTGCGGCCGCATTGGTAATAAAGGAGGTAAACAACAAAGTGAGTCCAAACACCCCGATCAGGATGAATACCACGGGTAGATTTTGTAAATAGGCAATGGCAGGACTCGCAATGATTTCAGCGCCTCCGGTATTGATGAATGCCATACCCAATGTTATGGCACTTCCCAATATAATGAACAAGTCCAGGCTCACATTTTTCTTGGTTTCTTCTTCCGAGAGTAGGTTGAGTAAAACTCCACTGCCGAGAATAATCAAAAGTCCTACAAAGAGCGACAGGAGTTGAGCAACAATGGCGGCGATGGACAGAAAGGTGATGGCACCGATGGCCCTTTTTTTCCAAATGGAGTGAGTCTCCGTTTTTTCGATCACTGAAACGGTGTAAAAATTGTGGTTTTTATTGCTCAGTTGTTGAAAGTTGGTACCCGCTGAAAGCAAAAGCAAATCCCCGGCACAGAGAGGGATTTCACCAAGTTTTCCGCGCAACCGGGCCCCTTTTCTGTGAATACCGATTACCGCTGCGTCAAAGGCCTCTCTGAAGTCCACTTGCTTGAGGGTTTTACCCTCCAGTGAAGAGTTAAACGGAACGACGACCTCCACGATGTCAGAACTCTCCGATAATTTAAACTCTTCATTTTTTGCCCAACTGAGCCCGGGAGTATTTTTAACGAGAGCTAAAACCCCGCTTTTTTCCCCTGCAAAGTACAATTTATCGCCTTTTTTGATTACCTCCTCCGGCCCTACAGGTCGAATAATCTGATTTCTACTCCGATGTATTTCAGCCAGGAAAATGCCATCCAGGTTTCTCAATTTCGCTTCGGAAACGGTTTTTCCAATAAAGTCCGAATTTCCACTGATGGTGGTTTCCGTTAAATACCTTCGCATATTGGCTTTTACGTCATCTATGGGATTGACGTGATCCGGCAATAATCTCTGTGAAAACAGAACCAGAAAGAGAATTACCGCCATTAATACCAGGATTCCGGGCAGTAAAAAATCGGCAAAAGTCAGTGAGGGATGCCCTGAGGAAACTATGAATCCAATCAAAACGAGGTTGGTACTGGTACCGATGGGTGTCATCATCCCCCCTACAATGGCTGCGTAAGATAGCGGAAGGTAGAGTTTAGAAGGGGACACTTTGTTGTTTTGACTCCATTTGTATACATAGGGAATCATGAGAGCAACGATGGGAGTGTTGTTCATGATGGCCGATAAGCTGCCCACCGAGACAGACATGCGAAAAAGTAAACCGCGTGGTTTATTGGCAGAGCCGAACAACTTATCGAATAACTGGACCAGGTTGAATGTTTTGCTGAGCATGTGAGATACCAGTATCAGAAGGAATATGGTCAAAATGCTCTTGTTGGAAAAACCACTTAAAAAGTCATCTACGGGAATTACACCGACCGTGAGGAGGATCAAAACACCCACCAGAAAAACAATAGAGGGGCGGTATTTGTCCCATAGCAAAAAGATAACCACCAGGGCCAAAACCGCAATTACTAACCAGGTCTGCCATTCAACGATCATCTCGAATTACTTTAAACCACGGATTGAGTAAATTTTCCTTATTGTAAACCAATGCTTTTCCTGTATTCCAGTCAACTACCCGACAACCGGCTGCCCTGCAAATGGCATCTCCCGCAGCGGTATCCCATTCCATGGTCGGTGCCGGTCTGGGATAGAGGTCGGCCCGGCCTTCGGCAACGAGGCAGAGTTTCAGTGAACTGCCGGCAGAAATGGTTTCTAAGCCAGGTTGTTCCCTTTTCATTTCTTCCAGAAAGTCCCGGGTGGGTTCATTGAGGTGAGACCTGCTGGCAACAACCGTATACGGACGGTCTGTTGGAATCAATGGCAGCTTTTGCCCCTTTGTTTTAGCGAGCTCACCCGGTTGTCGGATCCCGCTTTTTTTAATGGCCTCTCCATTGTAAATGCCTGAGTACAAGTCCCCGGTAACCGGAGCGTAAACGACTCCCAATTGTGGATATCCGTTTTTTATCAATGCGATGTTTACCGTAAACTCACCGTTTCTCTTCACGAACTCCCGCGTGCCGTCCAGCGGATCGATCATCCAGAATTCACCCCAGTTCTCCCGCTTTCGGAAGGGAATTTCCCGGCCTTCCTCACTCAAAATGGGAAGATCGGTTTCCCGCAGTATTTCCCTTATGGCTTCATCGGCCTGACGATCGGCAAGAGTAAGAGGGGAGTTGTCTTCTTTGTGATCTACCGAAAAATCCGTTCGGTAGATTTCCATTATTCGCTGACCGGCAATTACAGCAGCTTTTTCAGCCGCCTGGATGTATGAATTCGGTGACAATGGTTTTTGGCGCATGGTACAAAAATAGAAATTTTTTTGAGAGAGCTGGTGAACTCTCAACTATTTCGAGCGATAAACCAAGATCCTTTTATCAGCGAAAGGTTGTAAGCATAAAGATTTTCCATTTAAATAATCCCGGTGAATACCGATATATCGGCATTGTTTTATAATTTTGTTTAAAGCAGAATGGCCATTATGGAAAAAAATGCATTGGAGAACCCCACCAAAGAAAGGGTAAAAACAAGTCTGAGTTTTCTCGGGGAAAAGTTGGAACTTTATGAAAATCAAGGGCGAAGAATTCTTATGACTTCTTCTTTTCAAACCCAGAGTGTTCCTCTTCTCCACCTGATCAGCCGTCATTTTCCCGGGGTTGAAGTCCTGTTTATTGATACCGGTTTTTTGTTTGCAGAAACCTACGCTTTTAAAAATCAATTGGAGCGCCAAATGGGATTGAATATAAAGGTTTTGGAGTCGGAGCGCACCTACGCTGCACAAAAAGACAGCCGCGGATTGTTTTTGTACGCCTCGGATACCGATAAGTGTTGCAGAATCAATAAAGTCATCCCACTGAACAATTACCTGAAACCGGGCGATGTATGGATAAGTGGTGTGAGAAGGGACCAAACCCCCTGGAGGAGTGAAATGGAAAGTGAGGAGACCGATTCCAGAGGCATTACCCGCCTGCACCCCATGCTGGATTGGACAGCCAGGGATATTTACCGCTACATCAACCATTTTGGACTGCCCAAACACCCACTGGAAAACAAGGGTTTTGACAGCATTGGATGTGTACCCTGCACCCATCCATGTGACCTGGAAGGCGACAGAGGCGGCAGGTGGTTGGGGAGCAATAAAACCGAATGTGGACTGCATACTGAAAACAGATAATTATGAAAATACTGCTCACCGGCGGAGCCGGTTATGTCGGATACAGCCTGGTCAGAGCCCTGCACAGGCGACCGGAGATAAGTCAAATAAAAGTGTACGACAATTTGTCGCGAACGGGATTTAACTTTTTTACAGGCACTGAAAAATTACCCAAAGTACAATTTGTAAAAGGGGACATCCTGGATACCGATCGATTGAAAGGGGCACTGGAGGAAACAGATGTCGTCTATCACCTCGCCGCATTTGTCAGCCAGCCTTACAATCACCTGCAAAACCTTCAATACGAACAAGTCAATCGGTGGGGAACTCTGAGCCTGGCGCGGGCCATTGAAAAGTGCGGATCTGTCTCCCGGGTTTTCTACCTGAGCTCTACGGCCGTCTACGGTTTCAGAAACGATATAAAGATCAGCGACCCGCCCACACCAAACAATGCCTACGGAGACAGCAAGTTGGAGGGAGAGCAGTATTTTAAATTGCTGAGCGAAGGAAAAGAGATAGCGGTCATCCGCGCTGCCAATGTTTTTGGCTACAATCCATGTATGCGGCTCGACAGCGTGATCAATTCCTGGATATTCAAAGGACTTACAGAAGGGAAGATCAATATTTACGGCAGCGGAGACCAGGAGCGCGCTTTTGTAAGTTTGGAGAGCCTTACGGATCAACTGTGCGGACTCCTGGATAGAAAAGTTGAGAGTCCCACCGCCGTCATCGACTTTTGTACTTCCCTCAATCGCATCAGAGATTGGTTATTGACGCAGCTGCCGGAACTGGAGTACACCTACCTCAATAGAAACCAATTGTTTCCCGGCCAGAGGTTTCCCGAATTTGATATGGATGAACAGCATGGTGAAATTCTGGACCGCACTTTTTCACAAATGCGTAAATCACTCGTCATTTGAAAATCAGAGTGGGTGTCATCGGAGGTGGAATAACCGGTTTGGCCACCGCTTTTAAATTACTCAAAAAAAGAGCGGATCGGATCGAGCTTTCTCTGATGGAAAAAGAGCGGGAGGTCGGATTGCACCAAAGTAGTCACAACAGTGGCGTACTTCATGCCGGCCTTGCGTACGCTCCCCATTCCGCCAAAGCCCAACTGGCTCGTTCGGGAATCCGCCAAATGATTGCTTTTTGTCGAGAGCACGACATTCCTCACGAGCAGTGCGGAAAACTGGTGTTGGCGACCGACAGTCAAGAGGTGGAGGAATTGGAAAAATTGCGGACCAATGGGCTGAGGAACGGACTCATTGGTTTGAGGATACTCGACCGGGAGGAGTACTTGGAAAAAGAGCCCTATGCGGGAGGGGTAAAGGCTTTACTGGTGCCCGAGGAAGGCATAGTCGATTTTAAGGGAGTTTGCGATGGTCTGCGGAGAGAAATCGAAGCTCTCGGAGGCCATGTGGTCAACGGTTTTAAGTTTACAGCCGTTGAACAGCGGGGTGGGGAACAAAGGCTGCGGTCATCGAGGGGAGAGGAGGTTGTTGTGGATTACACCATTAATTGTGGCGGGTTATACGCCGATCGCATCGCTCATTTATTTGGTGTCCATCCCGCTGTCAGAATCGTTCCGTTCAGGGGTGATTTTTACCGCTTTAAGGCCTCGTCGGATCGCCTGGTCAACGACTTGATATACCCTCTGGCAGACCCTCGGTATCCTTTTTTAGGGGTTCACCTCACTCGATTGATCACCGGAGAAAAGGAGGCGGGCCCCAATGCCGTGCTGGCCTTCAGTCGGGAGGGTTACAACTGGTGGGACATCCATCCCGGAGAGTTGGGCTCGGCCCTTTCCTACAAAGGCTTTCGCCGTTTTGTAAAAAAGCACCCCTATATGGTGGCTTCCGAATTGCAATCTACTCTTTGGAAATCCCATTTTGTAAAGAGGTTAAAACCACTTCTTCCGGAGATTGAGGAGCGGGATTTGGAAAAGAGCAGATCCGGTGTTCGCGCGCAGGCCATGGACAAAAAGGGAAATCTCGCAGGAGATTTTGAGTTGATGCAGGGTGAACATTCGACTCATCTGATCAATGCCCCCAGCCCCGCGGCAACCGCTTCATTGGCCATAGGAGACTGGATCTCCGACAAAGTGCTCTCCTATTTGGACTAGAATCCAATTTTTTCTTCATTAATTTCTGGCAAAGACGATGTTTTGATTTTCTGCTCTGGCCAATTGTCTTTGATAGGAGAACCATTCTTCGTATTTTTCCGGTTCAAACAAGCCGGAGAAAGTTTCCATCCTTCTGATGAAAAGGACTTTGTCGTCAAAAATTTCAAACCGGGATTCGTATTTTCCAAAATCGGATTGGAGAGATTGACTTCGATGAGTCGACTCAACCATAAAACCATCGGGAATTTTATATACCACGGTATCGGTAATGGTTCTCTCAAACTTCAGTTCAAAAGGGGTACTTCGGTTTCTGTTTCGCGGCGGAGCTCCGATATTGTTGATGAGAGCATTGACGGGTACAATCATTCGTCCGCCACTGATGTCGGCAAAAGACCTCAGACTGATATCCATTTGAATTTGTGCGATGGGGTTATCCAGGTGGTGGCCCATCAATGAATACTGGTTGATTCTGTAGTTGGGGAAGCCAAAATTACTGTAAAGCCAACGCTCTTGTTCGTCTTTACTCAATTGAATAGCACCGAGATAATCGACGAAAAATATGCCACCTGCACGGTAGGAATAGCTTGCGGTTCCACTTCCATCGGATTTCAAATCAACGACAATGCTGGTTTTCTTTAGATTCTCTGACCTCGAATATGCGGGTGTACGAGTCAGCATTCCACCATTTTCTGTGATCAATAGCACCGGGCGGTTGTCCGTGAAATCCCCCAGGTGATTGAAGGGTAGACGCTGACTGGTGCACTCCAGCCAGATGGTATCGCCCTCGAGTGGGATACTCAGTATGACGTGATTGAACTGAGAGATGGGAAAATCCTCTACAATCGAGTAATTTCCCACCCCGGCCATGACCAGGGTGTAATAGGATTCAATTCCCACGGCTTTTAGCATGGCCATCATGTAATTGGTCAGTGCTTTGCAATCGCCGTAACCAACGCGATCCACCGTTTTGGCATCAAAGGGTTGCATGCCCCCTATTCCCAGACTAACGTTTACGTAGCGCGTTCTCGACTGCATGAATTGATAGATGGCTTTCACCTTTTCTCTGTCGGTTTCCAAACCACTTACCAGTTCTTTGAGAAAAGTCACGCGTTCTCGGGGCAACTCATCCCGGCCTTCATTCAGGCTCCATATCCACCTGCCGAATTCTTCCCAGCTGCCTGCCCATCCTTCATAGCCGTCGTATTCAAAGTGGTTGGGAGCGAACATGATTTTGGCTACCATGTTGTCGGAGGCCGGTGCGAGAAATTCTCTTCTGACAGCCGGAATATTTTCAAACTCCCATTTCAACTCTCCAACCTCCTGTGTTTTTTCGAATTGTATTTGCTCCCCCAGATTGAAAGTGCGGTAGTGGATATTGATGTCATTCGGAAAGGAAATGGTCAAGGAGGCATTTTGACAACTCGTATTATAACTC